>JBLMYE010000134.1:0-22013 GCA_050258115.1 Deltaproteobacteria bacterium
CGCTGCGATTGAGCACGGGCAATGACGATATCGACTTGTCAGGATTGACTGTGACCGGTCTGGAACGGATCGAGGGCTTGTCCGGCAATGATCGCATCAGGGGCAGTTCGAGCGATGAAGAGCTCGTTGGGGGCATGGGACGCGACGTTTTCATCTTTGCGGGCGCATTCGGCAACGACACGATCGTAGATTTCCAGCGCCCCATGGGCCCGAGCAGCGGTGATCTCATCGACCTGTCCGCCTTTCGGTTTTCTTCCTTCTCGCAGGTACTCGCAAGTACGCGGCAGATGGGATCCGACAGCGTCATTTTCATCGATAATACGGCATCGTCCATCACGATCGACAACATCTCGATGGCCTTTCTGAAGGCCGATAACTTCATTCTATGATGTCGCGCCATGGTCGGCCGGTACGGTTGGCGATCTACTCGCTCTTGGCCCTCGTCTCTATGGGGGCTAAGAGGCCCGCAGGCGCTGATCCGTGTCCGCCGATAGCAGCAGAAGTCCGGGGGGTGGCCGGCGTCAGAACCGCTGTCGAAGTTTCACTGGACGATGGCACCTCAGCGAGGCTGATGGGGATCCTGGCTCCCAGCAGCCGCGATCTGCCGGCACCGCCAACAGAATGGCCTCCACAGATTCAGGCCGTGGCGGAACTGGAGCGTCTTCTCGCCAGCCGGACGATCCTGATTGCAGAGGCAGGTGCTTTCCGGGACCGCTATGGCCGGCGCGTCATACACGCCTTCGCAGCCACCGAACCGAGACAATGGCTACAGTCGGCGTTGATCGCAGCGGGCCAGGCAAGGGTTTCCCCCGTGCCCGGCGAGACAGAATGCCTGCGCGAACTTTTCTTGCAAGAGGCCGTCGCCCGCGCGAAGCGCATCGGGCTCTGGGCCAATCCGGCCTACGACGTCCGCGCTGCGCGCGACGGCCGCGCGCTTGCCGCTCTCGCTGGAACATTTCAGCTGGTAGAAGGCTGGGTTTCGTCGGTGACGCGCCGCCGCAATACCGTTTATCTGAATTTTGGCGGTGATTGGCGGTGGGATTTCACCGCCGCCGTCGATCTGCGGCGTAGCGCCGCTAAGGACGCCGTCGCCGCGCGCCTTCAGGCGCTGCAAGGTCGGCTTGTGCGTGTTCGTGGGTTCGTCGAGCGGCGCAACGGACCGTTCGTGTCGCTGGCGTCCGCGGACGCCGTCGAGGAGCTTCCCGAGGGGGCGGCCGCAGGACGCTGATCGAGCCGGACAACAAAAACGCCCGGACCTGGAAAGGTCCGGGCGCAAATGTTCGCTCGTTACATGCGAAGACGGTTCAGGCGGCCTGAACTTCCTCCGGCTCGCCGTCTTCCGCGATGCGCCGTCCCTTTGCACTCTTGGAGAGCACCTCGGTGATCCGCTGAACGGCGCCACGATCGTCCAGCTTCTCTACGGCTGCAATCTCGCGGGCCATGCGGTCCAGAGCGTCTTCATAAAGCTGGCGTTCCGAGTAGGACTGCTCAGGCTGCGCTTCGGAACGATAAAGGTCGCGGACAACTTCAGCGATGGAAATGAGATCGCCGGAGTTGATCTTCGCCACATACTCCTGCGCCCGGCGGCTCCACATGGTCCGCTTGATCCTCGCGCGGCCCTTCAGAATCTCCATGGCGCGCTTGACGATGTCGTCATCGGCGAGCTTGCGCATGCCGACACTCTGAAGCTTACCCGTCGGCACGCGCAGAGTGAGCTTTTCCTTCTCGAAGTTGATCACAAAGAGCTCGAGGGACATTCCCGCGATCTCCTGCTCTTCGATGCCGATGATGCGACCGACGCCGTGAGCGGGGTAAACGATGAATTCGTTGGTCTTGAAACCGTGGCGAGAGTTGACCGGCTTCTTGCTGGCATCAGCTCGCGCTGCTGCCGTCTTTTCCGCAATCGCCTTCGGGGAAGCGGGAGTAGCCGAAACCGATGCGGGTGCTGCGATCTTCGTGTTCGCCGCGGACTTGGACACCGCTGCAGGCACAGCGCGAACCGGCGCCGCGGCCTGGGCTGCCTGCGCGCGATGGGCGGCGAAGGCCTGAGCGGCCTTTGCAGCTTCCGAGCGGTGCTGCTGAACCGACGGTGCAGCCGGCTTTTTCTGAGCAGCAGGCTGAGCCTGGGGTGCCTTTGACGGCGTCGGTGCCGGCTTAGCGGTCGCGGCGGCATTAGCTGTCTTGGACGCCTTGACCGGTTCCGCCTTCGAGCTGGCCACAGCCGGCTTCACAGGCGCGGCTTTCGCGGGCATCGCCGCCTTCTTGTCCTTGGACGCAGCGGGCGTGCTGCGTGTCGTGGACGCAACGGAGCGTGTGCTTACCGCAACACCGCGCGGCCCAGCCGTTGACGAGGAGGTCTTTTTGGGTTGAGCGACGATCTTCGCTGCCTTAGCCTTCACGGAGGTCTTCTTCTTCTGAGCCATGCGCGTCGTCTCACTCTCAAGCGTCTACATCGACCGATCAAAACGTCTCGCCCTAGCGGCGAAAAACCGCTGCCTGCTCAAGGGCCGCAGGCTCAAACCACGGTCAGGCACCCCCCGACCGTCCAATATCCTCTCTTTGGGCGTCTAGGACGCGCCGTCATCCCCATCCGTAAAATCTATACCTGCTCGTTCGCAGTTCGATGGAAGCGCGTTAAAGGACCGGCAGGACACGCTGTGGTTGTTTTCGGCCACGATTGTTCCCGCACGGTTCGAATGAACCACTACTTAAAATAATGATATCACATTTCCTGCCGGAAATGAAGGGCGGTGCAGAAAAGGTATACAAGAGACGTGAGCGGATCGTTTACGCTCTGCAGGTGCGGCGACAGCCCGCGTGGTCAACCATTCGGCGCGGTCCGGAATTAACCCCCAGAAACCACGGGCTTTTCAGTCACCCTCGCCGGGATTGGGGGAGAAATACTTCTCGAACTTGCCCGGTTCGTCCTTATGCGCATCGGCGTCGGGCAACGCGGCCTTCTTGGCCGTCAGGTTCGGCCACTTGTCGGAATATTCACGGTTCAGTTCGAGCCACTTCTCAAGTCCGGGTTCAGTATCCGGCTTGATCGCGTCGGCCGGACATTCCGGCTCGCACACCCCGCAATCGATGCATTCGTCGGGATGGATGACGAGCATGTTCTCGCCTTCGTAGAAGCAGTCCACGGGACAGACCTCGACACAGTCCGTGTACTTGCACTTGATGCACTTCTCATTGACAACGTAGGTCATGCGTTTACGTCCCGTTCCGAACCGCTGCCGCAGAGAGGCCGCTGCGCTGTTTGGCGGTCAGGTCTCATAGCGGCGTGGCGGAGTCCGCACAATCCGAAAAAAGTCGGCCTCCCTATCGAATAGTGAACCCCTATCAGGTATCCCCCTTGAGGCGGTCGAGGAGGCGGCGGTCTCGCTTGGTCGGGCGGCCGGCCCCGGGCTCGCGCCGCGCGACTTCGGCTGCGCGAGGCTCCTTGATGACCTTTGCCTCCGCAGGCGCAGTCAGATCGTCAAACAGGAGCCGTGCCACCTCGGGCGCACCACGCCGGTCTCCGACAGCCTTGACCGCCAGGACACGGACACGAGGCCCCAAAGACGCCGTGACCACGTCGCCGGCCTTTACGAGGTGGGCAGGCTTGTCGGTCTTGATGCGATTGACGCGGATCTTTCCGGCCAGAACGAGCGCGGCGGCCTGGGTTCGCGTTTTTGCGAGCCGCGCGCACCAGAGCCATTTATCAAGACGCTGCGATGATGCTGCGACAGGAACCAGCGCCTCTTTGCCCGGCTTCTCTCCCGCCATGATCAGCCCTTGTCGCGCCGCGCCTGTTCGAGTTGAGATCGAAGCGCCAGGAGCGAGGCGAACGGGCTATCGGCTTCCGCGCCGGCCTTGCTGCGCGGTGGTGCCGCCGTCAGCGTCCTGGGCTCACGCCGCTCCTCGCGACGCTGGTCGCGGCGGTTCTCGCGCCGGTGTTCGTCGCGGCGACCCTCCTTGCGGGGGCCATGTTCGGATCGTTCGCCCGCCGGCCGGTCCGCTCGCCGCTCTTCCCGATTCCGATTGTCGCGGCGTGACGAGCGGTGGCCGTTGCGATCGCGGTTCTCGCCGCCATGATGCCCGCGCGCGGCTGCCTCGGCGCCGGGTTCGCCCTGCGGCGCAACGGTTGCAACAGTTTGACCTTCTGAGGGCGGCCTCGCCTCGGCATCGTGACGACCGCCTGCGGGCTTGCCGCGACCATGACGGCGATCGCGGCGGCGAATTTCCGTCCGGCCTTCCCCGCGCTCCTCGGCGTCCCGGTGATGGCGGCGCGGGCGCCAGACCTCTTCATATTGAACCTCGGCGGGGCCGGGCGATGCAACGCCGGCCGGCGCTGCCGCCTCGATAACGGGCGCGACCGCCGTTTCACCGCCGGACGGTTCCACACCCGCAGCGGCCGACGTCTCTTCCGCAGAGCGTGTCGCGTCCGCCGCAACGGCCCCGTCTGAAGCGGGTTGAGAGTCAGGCTGCTTCGGGCCTGCCTTGACCGGGCGGCGGTCGAGCCGGAACCCGAGAGCCTTGAGGACCTTTCCGAGTTCTTCCGGCGAGCAGCCCAATATCGACATCATCTCGGGCGTCGCAAAAAAACCACCGTCGCCCGTCGAACCTTTCGGCGGCTTTGCTTCGGAGTCCCGGTTCGCCCGCCAGGCGAGCAGCGGCCGGATCATATCGGCCAGCCGCTCCAGCATATCGAACCGGATGACGCGGGGGCCACAAACGTGGTAGCCGAACGCACGATAAAACGCTTCCGGCGTTGAAGGATCCGCCGCTGCCGACGTCAGGCCCGCGCGTGGCGGATTGGGAAGCTTGTCGGGGTCCAAGCCCGCTTCTGCCGCGTGCTTCAGGGACCAGAGCGTCAGCGTCAAGTCGGCGGGTGCCGGTTTCAAAAGCAGCGGAAAGTGGATGTTGAAGGCGCCAAAGCGGACGCCGTATTTGCGCAACTGCGCGCGGGCCTGCTGATCGAGACTCTTGAGTTCCTCCGCAATGGCATCTCGTTTCAGAACGCCAAAGTTTTCCTTCAGCCGAAACGCGATCCCACGGGCCAATCCCGTGACATCGTCCGCTTTGGAAAGATCCACGAGCGGTTTCAATTTTTCTGCGACTTGCGACGTGAGCCAGGCGTCGAGCCGGCTCTGAATCTTTTCGCGATCCGGCTGGGAGAGGTGCTCGTCGGCCAGCAGCTCGATGGAAGGCTTCAGCGGGTCCTCAGCGGCGACAAGCCGTGCGATCTCTTCATTGCGCCAGAGGATCTGACCCTTGCGGTCGATCTTGAAGGCATCGGGCTGCGCGGCGGCGACGCGGCGCGCACGCATGGCCAGTTCTCCGGCAAGCACATGGGCGGCAGCACTGCGCGCGGCCTTACCGTGAACACCTTCGGCCTGCGCATCAGGCGTGAAGCAAAATCCGCGCAAGCGGCCCACGAAATGCTGCTCCACGTAGATGGAACCGTCGTCCTTGATCTCAGCCTGCAATTCTTCTTTATCCCGCATGCCCTTCATGAGGGCACTGGTTCTGCGATCGACGAACCGCTGCGTCAAGCATTCGTGGAGCGCATCGGAAAGGGAGTCTTCGATTGCCCGCGTCCGGCTCTGCCAGTGCGCGGGATCCTGCAACCAGTCGGCCCGGTTGGATACGAATGTCCAGGTTCGGATATGCGCGAGCCGGGTCGCCAGGGTGTCGATGTCGCCGTCGGTACGGTCGGCAATCGCCACCTGGCGGGCAAACCAGTCCTCGGAGATGCGGCCGGCCGGACCCATCAGGTCCTTATAGAGGGTTGCGACCAGTTCGGCGTGGTTCTGGCTCGAAATCTTTCGGTAGTCGGGAATCTGGCAGACTTCCCAAAGCCGCTCCACGGCCGCAGGACTCGTGGCGAGCCGCGCCACGGCATCGTCGTCAGACACCGTCTCGAGTGCGATGACGTCGTCGGCCATTCGGGCACGGGTGAGCCGCTGTTCGTTGGGAACCGCTTTGAGGCTTTCGCGCAGGCGGCCCAGCGACCGGAAGTCGAGATCGCGGTTGCGCCACTGGAGAACACGCACGGGATCAAACGTGTGGCTTTCGATGCGCTCGACGATGTCCGGATCGAACGGATCACACGCACCCGTGACACCGAACGTGCCGTCATTCATGTGCCGGCCGGCACGGCCAGCGATCTGGGCGAGTTCCGACGGCGTCAGGTTGCGAAAATTCTGGCCGTCGAACTTGCGCGTCGATGAAAACGCGACGTGATCGACGTCTAGATTCAGCCCCATGCCGATCGCATCGGTGGCGACCAGGAAGTCGACGTCGCCCGATTGGTAGAGCGCAACCTGGGCATTGCGCGTGCGTGGGGAGAGAGCGCCGAGGACGACCGCCGTGCCGCCGCGTTGGCGGCGGATCAGCTCGGCGATGGCATAGACTTCGTTTGCCGAGAACGCGATCACCGCAGTGCGCTGCGGCAGGCGCGTAATCTTTTTCTCGCCGGCGTATGAGAGCTTCGACAGACGTGGGCGGGAGATGAAGTTGGCTCCCGGGATCAGATCGCTGATTGCGCCGCTCATCGTCTGGGCGCCGAGCAGGAGTGTTTCCGAACGGCCTCGCGCGTGCAGCAGGCGATCGGTGAAGACGTGGCCGCGTTCGGGATCTGCGCACAGTTGCACTTCATCGATGGCGAGGAATTCGACATCGACGTCGCGCGGCATTGCTTCGACGGTCGCCACCCAGTAGCGCGCGCGATCGGGCTTGATCTTTTCCTCGCCAGTGACGAGCGCAACTTTCTCCGCACCGACCCGCGCGCAGATCTTGTCATAGACCTCGCGTGCCAGGAGGCGCAGCGGCAGGCCGATCATGCCGGACTCATGGCCCAACATCCGTTCGATCGCGAGATGGGTTTTTCCGGTGTTGGTCGGTCCCAGCACCGCCGTGACGTTACGAATGCGGGATTCGAGGTCGATGCCCATTAACGGCCCTCTGACAAAAGCATACCGGACGGGCCGGTCGCCCTGGCATTGCATCGCCGGATGGGGAGATCAAGGCTTTCTTGCGCCTCGCCGCAACCCTGGACCGTGCAGCCCGGATCCAGGCGTCGGAAACAATACGGGCAGGCCCGAAGGACTGCCCGTAATACCGGAAGCCGGAGAGGTGAATAGCCTCGCGCTTTAATCGACCAGCGCGATTTCAGCCTGTCCGGGGGCGCTGATGTCGTACCGGGTTGCTTCCAGAGAGACAAAACCTGCAATCGTAGGGATCGTCACGCGGTACGGAGTCCACAATCTGGCCTCAGAAACCGGACGGAAGGTGACTTCGATCCCCGTGCTTTCGGCCAACGCGCGCGTCTCGGCGTTGTTCCGATAGCCGGCCACGGGCGTATACTTCACCCGGCAGACGACGCCCTCCACCGTTGCTCCATTGCGACCGGCGGAGACCGCTTCGCGGCGGGTCGGCAGGAGTGCCAGGTCGAAACGCTGCTTGCCGTCGAACACCGCGAACTTGCGGCCACAGGGCTCGGCGGACGGCCGGCTAACTGCCACAATAGCGCTCAAGGGGTCGATGACCGACCTCACATGACTGGGTGAGAGAGGCACGAAGTCGTCGGGGTCGGCCGTCAGCGGGATCGCCATCAGTTCGGACACGGTCCCTTTTTCGAACCCGATGCGGACGGAACCCGATTTGGATGAGCCCTCGAACTGGAAATCATAGCCCGACGGAACGATCTTCTCGCCCGTGACCGTTCCAGACGCGCGTGTGACGCCCTTCCACCGGACGGCCCCGAGCAGGGCCGAAATTTCGATGTCGGAACTCGCGGTATAGGTGCGGCCGGTCACGCGCTGGTCGATGCGCGCATCGCCGATATGGAACCCGTTGAAGGATATGGAGTATTGGCCCGCGATTTCGACCGAGCCGTCCTTTGCAGGGCTCGATCCGGCGGCAAGGCCCGGCCGCAGCACCGCTTCTCCGGCCAAGAAGGCGAGGGCGGCAAAACCGAAAGCGGCCCATCTGGGACACACACACTTACGCGACATCGAGACACCACTGAACGCGGGCCGCAGGAGATGCGGCAGAACTGCACATTGGTCGTCCGGACCGGATCCGGGCGCTTCCGAGCGTATGGTGCGAGAAAATGGTAAAAACTTTACCCAAACCCGGAAGAAATCGGGACGGTGCCGGGCGTGGCCGTCCGGCTGGGGCCGCTTGACGCTGGAAAGCGGCCTCAGTATAGAACCCAGCATCGCCCCGCTGGGCCACCGGCGGGGCCATTCATTTTTGGATCGAAGCCCGCAGCGCGGGCCCGTGCGACTTCGGCAGAAGAAATCGCGCGAACTTCTCGGGAGATGGGACCTATGACCCGGCGTTGCGAACTGACGGGCAAGCTGCCGTTGAGCGGCCAGCTCCGCAGCCATGCTGAAAACAAGACCAAGCGCACTTTCCGTCCGAACCTCGTCAACGTCACGCTGATCAGCGAAGCGCTCGACCGCTCGATAAAGGTTCGCGCCAGCGCCCATGGGTTGCGGTCCGTCGAACACAACGGCGGCCTCGATGCCTATCTTTTGAAGGCGCGCGACGAGCAGCTGTCGCCACAGCTTCAGAAGATCAAGCGTGAACTGGTGAAGTCGAAGTCCAGCTCTGCAGCCTGAGCCGATTGCGATGCCGGATTTTGAAGCGCGGGGACTTACCGGTTCCCGCGTTTCTTATTTTTTCCGGAAGGTCAGGACTGAGCGCGGCTTGGAAGCGTGAACTGCAGCAGAAGCGTTCTCTGCAAAGTCCGATTGAAGTTGTCGTCGGACATGATGGTAAGAACGGTTTGTCCACTGGGGTCCTTGTGAACTCCGAGCGCCTCCATGTTGTCGATCTCGCTGGAAAGATCGGCTTCGATCAAAACGTCGCCGTCGAGCAGCGCGCCAGGCTTGACGGCAGCCGTGTCGATGCGGCGCAGACGCATGCGCACGCCTTCGAAAATTGTGAACCGGCGCTCCAGTAACAGGAGCGTCCCGTCGTCCAAGGATGCGGCGGCCGTCAGGGCAAAGCCTCCGTGCGAGACGACGTCGAGCGGCTTGGGTGTGTTGCCGATCCAGATCCAGCCGTCGTGGCGGCCGTCCTGTCCTGCGTTCTCTGAAAATGCCACCATGCGTCCAGCGAACGGGCCGCCCTTCAGCACCGTCATGGCCTCCATTCCGTCCACCGACTGCCGGCGCAAAGCCGGCGGGGGCTCGATGATCTCGATGGGGCGTTGGAGCCCGGCTGACGTGAGACGGTAGCGCACGATCCGGTTCTGGCGTTCGAAGGAAACGAGAGCTTCGCCTTTTTCCAGCGATCCTGCGGACAGTGCGATTTCTTCGGCGTCGCGATCCCGATCCCGGCGAAGCGGCTTTCCATCGACGGCGACAATGGCGCCGAGCGAGGCGTCCGCCAGGCCGGCCGGCCGGGATCCCTCGTATTCGATCCGCGCGCGAAGCCATCCCCCCGCATCAGAGACGGCGACGAGATCGCGACCGTCCGGCGACAGGAGCACACCCGAATAGCCGCCGAACGTTTCGGTATCGGCAGACAGAACGATCCCGCCGCGCCACTCGAGCTGTCCAAACCGCGTGCCGCCACCGTTCTTCAGGAAGCTTGTTATCGGAGTGGCCGTGACGGTCACGGGTACGGGCTTTTGCAAATCGTTCGGCGGTTTGGAACTGGCAGCGAGAGCCAGCGAGCACGTCAGAACGAACGCAGCAGCGACCGGAGCGGCCGTTGTCAAAAATCCAGGAGCAGAAGCTCGACGACGTCTCATCGAAAGGGCAACCCGGATTCCTGAAAGCGCCGTCTGGACGGTCATCTCACTCTTTACCGAAGATCGTGGTCGGCCGCTAACCTCAATTCACGTTCCTGGCTCAAAGCGGCATCAAGACGGCAAAGGAATCGTCGAGTGTCCGGCGCAGCAGCGCCCGATAACGGACGTAGTCCGTCTGTCCCTGGGAGATCCTGCCGAACACCGGCCTCGCTTCGGAGGCGATGGGCAGGAGGGCAATCGGGGCTGCGACGGGTGTCTGCTGGGCTCCCTTGCCCGAGAGAAGCGTGGCCAGGATGCCGTGCATCGATCCCTGACTCGTCGGGCGCGAGAGGATCGTGAGCCGCTGCTGCCCGTGGTGGCTCGTTACGAGATAGATGTGACCGGCCTGCATGGGCATGGCAACGCGTCCGCGCTGCATAGAGGCGATGTCGGAACGCTCGCTTTCGCTGAAAATGAGGCTCGACTCGGCATCATCCCAGCGAATGTCGGTGCGATAGGCCGAGATCGCCAACCTCTCACCGAACGACGGCGTCAGCGTCACATAGGAACCTTCGAGCCATCCGGCCTGGGCACGGACGTAGTTGCCTAAATCGTCGGGCGCGATGGGAAGACATTCCACCGCGTGACGCGAGCCTGTGGACCGCAAGGGACGCAGGGAAATACCGAGAGCATCTTCGAGACGAAGCAGCGTCGCCAACGTGAACGCACGCCGCCCTGAAAGAACTTTCTCAAGCGTGGAGATACTGATGCGGGCATCGTCTGCCAGACGCTGACGCGATATCCGGCGTCGCGCAAGCTCCTCTCGAATGCGCGCGATGATGGTCTCGACATCTTCGCTGGACAAGGTGCGATCGGGCATGGGCGGACACAACGAAACAGGGGCACAGGTACCGCTGGCTGAGGGAGCCCAGTTATCCGACCACAACGGGGCAGGATCAGGGCAACGGCTTGTGAACAGCCTGTTCAGCCCCAGTTCATTGGAAAAATTGCTCAATGCGCACACGCCGGACCGACTTAGGCCCCGCGCCGGTTCAACCGGCCGCTTGCGAGGAGAGATCATCATGAAACGTTTTATGACCGCCGCCCTGCTTTCGAGCGGCTTGCTATTCGCAGCGGGCGCCGTTCCCGCATTCGCCGATCCGGGCAACGGCGGCCGGTACGAGCGCAGTTTCAAAGACGGTGATTATCGCGACCAGAGGCGCGGCGGATATGACCGCCTCGACGAAGCCGGACACCGTCACGACCGCTGGTACCGCGGCGGCTGGCGACGCAATTGCTACTGGGATCGCGTGTGCATCCGCGACCGATGGGGCGACAAACACTGCAGGTTCGAGCGCGTGTGCCGCCCGCGCTGGTGGTAGGCCACGAGACGCCTAGCGGTTCCCGGTCCGGCTCTGCGGAGCCGGACCGTTCACGTCAGGGCATCGTCAGTGCTTCTCGCCCGGAGCGTACGTCGATAAGGCCAGGGCGTGCACGCCGCCTGCCAGTTCGTCCGCGATCAGTTCGTTGACGAGGCGGTGACGAGCCACACGCGACAACCCGGTAAACTTTTCAGAAACGACCAGCACGCGGAAATGGCTCTCGCCCGTACCCGGCGATGAGCGGTGTCCGGCGTGCAACTCGCTATCGTTGATCACGTCAAGGCGGACCGGCGTCAGCCCCACCATCAGCTTCTCTCGTATTCGCTTCTCGAGTGACATCCTCAATCCTGTATCCACCGGCGAGGTACGCCGGTACCGCCAACGATGGAAATCCACCTTCGATTGATGCATCACTGGCGACGCCGGGACCAGTTCTGTGATAGAGTGACCGGCTCATCAGGGCTAGGCCGTTTCAGCATATCGTTGCTTATGAAGCTTCACTCGAAATACTTTGATTCCATCCGTGTCGGCGGGAAGCGTACCCGAGAGGACGAAACGCCCAAGGGTGGTCCACGCTGCCAGCGCAAAGGGTGCGATCAGCCTGCGACCCACCGTGCGCCGAAAGGACGCGGCCGGGACGGAGAATACTTTGCATTCTGTATCGACCACGTGCGCGAATACAATGCCACATATAATTACTTTGACGGCATGTCCGACCGCGAAGTCGCCGACTTCCAGAAAGATGCTCTAACCGGTCACCGGCCGACCTGGAAGATGGCTGCGAATTCCTGGGCTCCCGGCATGCGCGAGAAGGGGGCCGCATCGGCCCGGTCCGCCGACCCCGCCGAGGGTTCCGGCACTCCCCCGCCCAACGACCCGAGCGCGTTCTACGCATGGCGGGCGCGCCAGTCCCGTGCCCAGCCCGCCGACAGCCGGCGGCAGCTGCGACCGCTTGAAAAGAAAGCGCTCGTGACGCTGGGACTGGCGCAGGGCGTATCCAAGGACGAGATCAAGGCGCGCTTCAAAGAACTCGTTAAACTGCATCATCCGGACGCGAACGGCGGCGACACCCGTTCGGAGGAGAAGTTGCGCGAGATCATTCAAGCCTATAATTATCTGAAGCAGGCTGGTCTCGTTTGACGGCGATCGTCGTACCCTCAAAGGGTCACCGCCCAGGCAAGCAACTCCCAAACCCGGGCAGCTTTGGTTCCAGCTCAACTCACAGCGGCTCTGCTTTTCCCGCGCGCCGCCCCCACTGTCACCGCTAAGGACGTCTCATGCGCGCGCCGTCATCCTCCACCCCGTCGAAAGAAGCCGCGGGCCTGCCCGATCTCAAGCTGTCGGTACGTCAGGTCTTCGGGATCGAGTCCGACATGGAAGTGCCCGCCTACTCCAAGGCGGACGAGCACGTTCCGGATCTCGACCCGGACTATCTCTTCAACCGCGACGTGACGCTCGCGATCCTCGCCGGGTTCAAGCACAACCGGCGCGTGATGGTGCAGGGCTACCACGGCACCGGCAAATCGACTCACATCGAACAGGTCGCCGCGCGCCTCAACTGGCCGTGCATCCGCGTCAACCTCGACAGCCACGTCAGCCGCATCGATCTCGTCGGCAAGGATGCAATTGTCCTGAAGGACGGCAAGCAGGTGACGGAATTCCGCGAGGGCATTCTTCCCTACTGTCTGCGCTCCAACACTGCTCTCGTCTTTGACGAATATGACGCCGGACGCCCCGACGTGATGTTCGTGATCCAGCGCGTGCTCGAGGTGTCGGGCAAGCTGACGCTTCTCGATCAGTCGAAGGTCATCAAGCCGCATCCCGCGTTCCGGCTTTTCGCAACGACGAACACGATCGGCCTCGGTGACACGTCGGGGCTCTACCACGGCACGCAGCAGATCAACCAGGGCCAGATGGACCGCTGGTCCATCGTTACGACGCTCAACTATCTGCCGCACGACGATGAGGTAAAGATCATCCTGGCGAAGGTGAAGTCGTTCGCGAAGAGCGACGCGAAGCGCAAGCAGGTCGGAGCCATGGTGCGCGTGGCCGACCTTACGCGGTCGGCATTCATCAACGGCGATCTTTCGACCGTAATGAGCCCGCGAACCGTCATTACGTGGGCCGAGAACGCCGACATCTTCGGGGACGTCGGCTTCGCGTTCCGTGTCACCTTCCTCAACAAGTGTGACGAGCTGGAACGGCCGCTCGTTGCTGAGTTTTATCAGCGTGCGTTCGGCGAAGAGTTGCCCGAGAGTGCGGCCAATGTGGCGCTGAGCTGATCGGACCCGCCATGTCGGCACCGCCGCCCAAACGCAAGGAAGCGCCGAGCGAGCCATTGAAGCGGGTGGTCGGGCTGACCGTGCGCGCGATTGCGGGCGACGAGAAGATCGACGTGGAGTTTTCACCCGGAAAGCCCGGACTCGCCGGCCATCATGTGCAATTGCCCGAGCCTGCGCGCGTGCCCTCCAAGCGCGAGGTCGCCGTTGTGCGCGGCTGGGCCGACAGTCTGGCGCTGACGTTAGCCTGTCACGACGCGAAGCTGCATCGAAAGCTCGCTCCGCAATCGGGCGAGGCGCGCGCCGTTTTCGAGGCGGTGGAGCGGGCGCGCGTGGAAGCCATCGGCGCCAATCGCATGAACGGAATGGCGAGCAACCTCGCCGCAAAAGTCGAAGATCACTTCGCCCACGGCCGCTATGCCAACGTGGCAACGCGAGAGGATGCGCCGCTCGACGAGGCACTGGCGTTAGTCGTCCGCGAACGGCTGACGGGACAGCCCCCGCCGGCAGCGGCAAAGGCGCTGGTGGATGTCTGGAAGCCACTGTTGGAAAAACGCTGTGGCAAGACGCTGAAGCAGCTCGCCGCCAAATCGGGCGATCAGGAAGCGTTCGGGCGGCTCGTTCGCGATCTTCTACGCACACTCGAAATGGCAGAGCAGCCCGACGAGGGCGAAAGCGAGGAAAACCAGGAAGAAGAAGAGCAGACGCCGCAAGGCGGTGAGCAGGAGAGCGAAGGCGACGAGGAGACCGACGAGGGCGAGGAGAGCTCCGGCGAGGAACGCGATAGCGAAGGCGAGAGCGGCGAGACGGCCGAAGCCGACGACGCCGGTGAGATGCAGGACATCGAGATCGAGGCGGAAGGGGAAGCGGAAAGCGATACTGCTGAGCCGTGGCGACCGAACCAGTCCGTCCTCGATGCACCTGAGAACTTCGGCTACAAAGTCTATTCCAACGCTTGCGACGAAGTGATCGAAGCCGAAAAGCTTTCGACACCGGAAGAACTCGACCGTCTCCGCGCATTTCTGGACAAGGAACTGCGCGTGCTGGCTTCCACGGTTTCGCGGCTTGCTAACAGATTGCAACGGCGTCTTCTCGCCAAGCAGAACCGGGCGTGGGATTTCGATCTGGAGGAGGGCACCCTCGATGTATCGCGCCTGCCGCGCATTATCATCGATCCCATGCACGCGCTCTCATTCATGCGGGAGCGCGATACGGATTTCCGCGATACCGTCGTCACTCTGCTGATCGACAATTCGGGATCCATGCGGGGCCGCCCGATCATGGTTGCGGCTTGCTGCGCCGACATTCTGGCCCGAACGCTCGAACGCTGCGGGGTGAAGGTCGAGATTCTGGGCTTCACCACCAAAGCATGGAAGGGCGGCGAGGCGCGCGAGAAATGGCTCGCGGCCGGAAAGCCTCCCAATCCAGGGCGGCTCAACGATCTGCGCCACATCATCTACAAGACCGCCGATGCGCCGTGGCGGCGCGCCAAGCGCTCTCTGGCACTGATGATGCGCGAGGGTCTGCTCAAGGAGAATATCGACGGCGAGGCGCTGGCCTGGGCGCATCAGCGATTGCTCTCGCGGCCTGAGCAGCGGCGCATTCTGATGATGATTTCAGACGGGGCACCGGTGGACGACTCGACGCTTTCGGTGAACACGGGCAGTTATCTCGAACACCATCTGAGGCAGGTGATACAGGAGATCGAGACGCGGTCGCCCGTCGAACTCATCGCCATCGGTATCGGTCACGACGTGACCCGGTATTACCGCCGGGCCGTTACGATCACGGACGCCAGCGAACTCGCCGGCGCCATGACCGATAAGCTCGTCGAGCTGTTCGAAGAGCAAACCGGCAACCGCGGCAGTGGCAGCGGCATGACCAAGCTGCGCAGTGTACACTAGGATCAGCCGCTGTCGTCCTCGTCCACGATGGGCAGTTTCTGGATGCGAATCGCCGCGATCTTGTTGCGCGACTTGCGAAGGATCTCGAAGCGGTAGCCGTGGAAGATGAACACCTGACCGGGTTCAGGAATCGCCTGGGCCTCGTGGATGACGAGCCCGGCGATGGTTGTCGCCTCTTCTTCGGGCAGGCTCCACTCCATGTGGCGGTTGAGATCGCGAATCGCGACCGTTCCGTCGACGTTCACGGTGCCGTCCGCCTGAGGCCGGATGGACATTTCGTGGGTGTCGTGTTCGTCGGCGATCTGACCGACGATCTCTTCCAGAATGTCTTCCAGCGTGATCAGTCCCTGCACTTCCCCGTACTCATCCACGACCAGAGCCATCTGCGCCTTGCGCTTCAAAAACTGATTGAGCTGGGTCTTCAGGCTCGTCGTGTCGGGCACGAACCAGGGCTCCTGCGCGAAGCTCATGATATCGAGCTTGGAGATGTCCCAGCCAACGCGTCCAAGCGCAGTCAGTAGATCTTTGGTATGCAGGACGGCGACGATGTTTTCCGGCTCGTCCCGCCAGAGCGGCATGCGCGTATATTGCGACTTCAGGATCTCGTCGATGATGTCTTGTGGATCGCTGTCCGCTTCCATCGTCTCCATCTTGGTGCGGTGGATCATGATGTCGGACACGTGGAGATCCTTCAGATCGAGAACGCCGCCGAGCATTTCAGCATCATGCCTGGGAACGGTGCCTTCCTTGGCTTGAAGGTCGATCGTGCCGCGGATCTCTTCGTGGGCAGCGAGGATGTTGGCTTCGTCGTCGGCTTTGGTTGGCGTGAGCCAAAGTATTTGGCGAACGATCAACTCGATGGTCTTTGTGAATGGCGACAACGCGGCAACGACGGTGCGCATCAAAGGAGAGACGAATAGCGCCACGCGATCGGAGAACGCGAGCGCATAGGTTTTCGGAAGCACCGCACCGAAAATGACGATCAACACCGTCATGACGATCGTGGCGTAGAGCACGCCGACGTCGCCCATGAATTCCACCGCGAGCCCTGATGCCAGCGCCGATGCCAGAACATCGACGAGCGTGTTGCCGAGCAAAATCGCGCCGAGCAACTTCTCGGGCCTGCCGAGGAGCCGGTTCACGGTGGCGGCGCTGCTGTTGCCTTCCTGCTCGAGAGCGTGCATGCGCGCCCTGGAGGACGCCGTAATGGCCGTTTCCGATACATTGAAAAATGCAGAAAGCGCGATCAGGACGGCGATCGCGCCCATTGTTAGAATGATCTCGAGGCTCATGGGATGATCCGTTGCCGCACGGCTCGATGAGCCGCGCAGGCACTATAGGACAAACAGCGCGCGCTAATCCAACGCGGGAAGGGGTGGCTCAGCCGTCGATCTCGCGTTCCAGGAATGAGCGGACCCTGCCGGCGTCGACGTCGCGCGCAACGAACGCTTCGCCGATGCCACGCACAAGAATGAACGTGAGCTTGCCGTCACGAACTTTCTTGTCCTGTGCCATGAGCTTCAGAAGTGTATCCGCATCAGCCTTGTCGCCGGGAATGTCACTCAACTTTGTCGGCAACCCGATCTGCGCGAAGTGAGAGGCCACGCGCTTTGCGGTGCCGGGAGCGCAAAGGCCCTCGCTTTCGGAGAAGCGGAAGGCCTGCACCGTTCCGATGGCCACGCCTTCGCCGTGCAGCAAGCGGCTCGAATAGCCGGCCCAGGCTTCGAGCGCGTGGCCGAATGTGTGGCCGAGGTTCAGGAGCGCGCGGTCGCCGGTTTCGAACTCGTCGCGGGCCACGATGCCGGCCTTGGCTTTCACACTCGTCTCGATCGCTCGCGTGAGATCGGGTCCGGAGTTGCCGAACACACCCTTCCAGTTGGCTTCCAGCCACTCGAAGAACGGGGCATCGCCGAGGAGGCCATATTTGGCGACTTCGGCGTAGCCGGCGCGCATTTCCCGTTCGGGCAGCGTTGCCAGAACGTCCGTGTCGGCGATCACGAGGCTCGGCTGGTGAAAAACGCCGATCAGGTTCTTGCCCTGGGGCGTATTGATGCCTGTCTTGCCGCCGACGGAGCTATCAACCTGGGCGAGAAGCGAGGTCGGGATCTGCACAAAGCGGACGCCGCGGCGAAGAATTCCGGCCGCGAAGCCTGCAAGATCGCCGATCACGCCGCCGCCGAACGCGACGACGAGATCGCCGCGCTCCAATCCCATGGAAAGCAGTCCCTCGCTCAATTGAGCGAGATGGGCGAAACTCTTGGTCGCTTCCCCTGCCGGAAGGATGATCGAACCGGCATGCCGGTTTTCGGCCTTGAGCGCGGCCTCAAGAGTAGCAAGGTGATAGCGCGCGACGTTCTCGTCGGTGACGACGCCGCACTTGCCCTTGCCGACGCGCGTTGCAATCAGCCGACCCGTTTCCTGCAGCAGGCCGGGTCCGATGAGGACATCGTAGCTTCGGCTTCCGAGCTGAACGGGAACCGTCTTCTCCGCGCGGGTGAGGCCGGTCATGGAGTGGACGAGTGTAGGCATTGCGGTTCGCTTATCCTTGGTTCAGTCAAGCCGCCGGCACCGTGGCCAATTTCGCCTTCAGCGCCGCGATTACTTCATTGACGATGACGTCGTGGGGGACGTCCCGGCTTTCCACCGTGACGTCGGCTTCGGCGTAGATTGGATAGCGCTTGGCCATGAGGTCGCGCATGGTGGCTTCCGGATCTCCGGTCTTGAGGAGAGGACGCGTATCGCGCTTCGACACGCGGCGCATGAGAACCGGCAGTTCGGCACGCAGCCAAACCGAAACACCGGCCTCGCGGATCTTGGCGCGGGTCTCGGGGTTTATGAAGGCACCACCCCCCGTCGCCAATACCTGCGGACCGCTGGCCAAGAGACGCCCGATGACGCGGCGCTCTCCGTCGCGGAAATAGGCCTCGCCGTGATCAGCGAAGATTTCGACGATCGTCTTGGCGGCGACGCGCTCGATCTCCTCGTCGGCGTCGACGAATCCGATCCCCAGGCGCGAGGCCAACCGGCGGCCGACGGATGACTTTCCACAGCCCATCAGGCCGACGAGCACGATGGACCGCTCACCCAACAGGGAAAGCAGCGCTTCCGTGCTGTTCATCTCCTTCGGCTGGTCCATCGGTCTCCAACGGGCGTGCCGCGAATCGTGCAAAGTTCCAGGCTAAGTGCAGTTCCGAACCGTGTATTGCTTATCGCAGCGGTAATTTCAAATGCCGGATCGGGGAGATCCCTGGGTTGCGGCTGCCGTCAAGGTTTGTTTACCGTCCGCCCGGACCTCACCACATTGGTGCCAGGTTGCACGGACAGAAATCGCCCAGGGAACGGATCAACCAGCATGCCGAGCCTTATCCGTTTTCTCGTTGTCGTGGGTGCCGTCGCAGCCTTGTTCACCGGCGCGATGTGGGTGCTGGCGACCAAGTACGAGCCAACGCAGCGCGAAGAAGTCAAGGTCGTGCCAGGCGTCAAGATCCGCAAAGAGTGAGCCTTTCAGGCCATGCGCTGCACCCTCCGCTCGCTTCTGAGCCTGGTCTTCACCGGCGCTCTCGTAACCTCCGGCTGGGCGGGAGCAATTCCGAGCCCGTTCGCGGAACCCGAAACGTCCCGCCCGCCGGCGGCAAAACAGACCCCCGCCCCACCGGCGCCGGGAGACGACATCATCAAGCCGTCCGAGCTGCCGCCATCCGTGGGTGGAGCAATCGATACGATCCAGCGGGAATCACTGGCTCCGCTCGACGCACCGCCCGCTCCGGCAGCACCCGAGAGCGCAGCACTGCAGCCGGCCGCGCCGGTCCCACCGGCCGGCGCCGGACCCGCCAGATCTGGGCCGGAACCCGAAGCCGATCCTGCGTCGACGGCCCGCCTGCCAGAGTCGTCGTCCAATATAAATGAACGCTCTGGACTGGTGTCGCGCGGCGACCTCGCACCCGTCATGGCGCAAGATGGATCGGGGCTGCCTTACGAATTGTGGCAAGGCATGACCATCGAAGAGGTGGAAAAGGCGATCTCGACGCTCGAGATCCCGCCTAGCTCGCCCGCGCTGCACGCTTTGTTTCGAAGGCTGATCACTTCAAATGTTCCCCCGCCACAGGGCGGCGTGAACGATGTCCGTTTCACGGCTCTTCGGGTGGAGGCGCTCGACCGGTCGGGCCTTGTCGATGAGGCGGCTGCAATACTTTCAGAGCGCGCTGCGCCGCCGGCGAGGGATCCGGTTCTCGCCGTGTTGGCGGCGCGCACCGCCATCGCGCGCGGTGATCGCGAAGCAGGGTGCCGGAATGTCCAGGCGATCAATGCCGGAAAGGCCGCCCTCCCCGCCGGTCTCAAGGGTCAATCCATCCTCGTTCGCGCCTACTGCGCTATTGCCTCGGATCAGAAGGAGTCGGCCGAACTGCAGGTTGCGTTGGCACGCGACGAGGGTGTTGCCGAAAGTGCCGGTCTCACGGCCATCGATGCCCTTACGGCGGGCTCGAAGCCCACGCTCACCAAGGGACAGAAGGTCGGCCCGGTCGACTGGCGTATTCTCGAACTTGGCGGCGCCACAGACCCAACCGCGCTCATCGAGAACGCCGCGCCGGGACTCCTCTTGATCCTGGCGCGAGATCAGTCGATCGACCCCGCGCTGCGGCTTGCTGCGTTGGAGCGTGCGGTTCGGCTCAATGCGGCCGAGCCCCGGGATCTTACCAACGACTACCGTGCCTTCGGCGGCGGTGCACCCAGCGCCGAAGGTCCTGCCGGTCAGGCGACCCGCCACGCCGCATTGTTCCAGGCCGCGCAGGACGAAGCGACGCCCTTGAAGAAAGCCCGGCTCATCCGTTCGTTCCTCGATGACATGCGGACGGCCGGTTTGTACTGGTCTGCCCTGCAAATGATGGCACCCGCTGCGGCCTCCATTCCGCGCGTGCCCGAGATCGGCTGGTTCACCGAGACAGCCATCGAGATGGGGCTTGCGTCCGGCGACTTCGCTTCGGTGCGAACCTGGGCGGAGTTCGGCGGAACACTCGACGATCTCCCGGCTGGCCCCCGGAGCTACGCGTACTGGCTGGCGCTCGCCGACATTGCCGATCGGGCTCTCACCGATGGACGCGCGCGACATCTCGATGCTGTCCAGGATGAGGCGGCCCAGGGCCGTTTCACGCCAGAACAGCTGCACCGGCTGGTCACGGTTCTCGACGCCTTGCAGATCCAGGTTCCGATCCCGCTTTGGGACCTCGCAAGCCGCACGCCGCAACCCGAAACCGGACACCTGCCGGAAACCGGCGTTCTCAGCGCGCTTTCGGCTGCTGCCAAAAAGAAGGAATTCGGACATACGGTTCTCCTCACCATGCAATCGCTCGGTCCAAACGGGGCGGAGGCTGCCCACATCATCGCGCTCGGCGACAGCATTCGAGCTCTCAGAAGCGCAGGTCTGGACGGCGACGCCCGAGCGCTTGCGCTCGAAGCCCTATTCATGAGCTGGCCCAGGGTCACAGGTTGAAGTCATGGCAGCCGATGACGAGGCGCTGATCGCGGGCTACCTCGACACGCTCGCTTCCGAGCGGGGGGCCTCCCAGAACACGCTCGATGCCTATCGGCGCGATCTCCATGATTTCGCAGGCTACCTGCAATCCCATAATGCCGGAGTGCGTAGTGCCCGCCGGGAGCACGTTTCGGGGTATCTGGAAAAACTGGGGCAGACAGGTCTGTCGCCAGCCTCGCGAGCCAGACGGTTGTCCGCATTGCGGCAGCTCTACAAACATCTCGAAGCGGACGGGGTGATCGGCGACAACCCAGCTTCAGGCGCAAGGGCCCCGAAACTCGGCCGGCCGTTGCCGAAGACTCTGTCGGTTAGTGAAGTCGATCGCCTGATGGATGCGGCTTCGGGCGCCATCGAGGGCAAGACGGGCCGTGAACTCGCCAGCGCGGTGAGGTTCCACGCTCTCCTGGAAATGCTCTATGCCACGGGCATGCGCGTCAGCGAGCTCGTTTCGCTGCCCCGAGCCGTGCTCAGCGGTGATGCGCGGGTCCTCGTCATCAAGGGCAAGGGCGGCAGAGAGCGGCTCGTGCCTTTAAACAGCGCCGCGCGGCGCGCGCTCGATCGCTATCTGGCACTCGGCAGCGACCCGGAGGAAGGTCTCTCACCCCTGCTGCCGACAAAGTGGCTCTTTCCGTCACGCGGCGCGGAAGGGCATGTGACGCGGCAGGCATTCGCGCTCGAATTGAAGTCATGCGCGCAAGCCGCGGGTCTCGATCCCGAACGCGTCTCGCCCCACGTGCTCCGGCATGCCTTCGCCAGCCATCTTCTCGACCGGGGTGCCGATTTGCGAACGGTCCAGCAGCTGCTCGGGCATGCCGACATCTCGACGACCGAAATATACACCCATGTGCTGGAAGAGCGGTTGAAGAAGATCGTTTTCGAACACCACCCGCTTGCCAAGAAGTGACTGTTACCGACCGAACATCTGGTCGGCGAGGCTGTTGATCCCTTCCCGCAGCGCTTCGAAAATTCCCGGCTCGGTCATGGCGTGACCCGCACGCTCGACAAAGCGGAGCCGGCATTGGGAGCCCCAGGCGGCTGCGACGGCTTCGGCAGCCGCCGGCGGACAGAGCAGATCATAACGGCCCTGCACGAGCACACCGGGAATACCGCTCAGCCGCCATGTCTCATCGAGAAGCTGTCCCGGCCGGAGGAAGAAATTATTTGCGATGTAGTGTGCTTCGAGGATGG
>JBLMYE010000135.1:0-2989 GCA_050258115.1 Deltaproteobacteria bacterium
CCTTTGGCGCATCGATGGAGATCGGTCCTTGATCGGGCTGCAACGTCAGATCGAGACGTTCGGGAACATAGTCCTCGACAAGAAAGGATACCTGGGTGAGCGGATCGGCCTTGGGATCGGCGTGCACTTTCGCCCGCCATGTCCCAGTCATCACGCCCGATCCGAGCGGAACGCGCACCGTGCGCCCTCCCAATCCTTCGTCGCTCAACGGAAAGCGGGCATGCTCAACGCCATCGGGCCGTGTCAAAATCACCGTGACCGGAACACTCGACGCGGCGCCCGCGGCATCGCGCACCAGCGCCGTGATGTTGACCTCCTCGCCCGGGCGGTAGACGCCCCGCTCGGTGTAAACGAAAGCATCGATGGGACCGGCAGCGTTGCGGCCCTTCACGCCGCGGTCCGAAAGATCGAACGCGCTCGACGTGAGATCGAGGAACGCGTACTCGCCCGCGCCGGTCTCGGCGACGAGCAGCGCAGGCTGCAACCCGCCTTCGCCCCGCGCCAGGCCCGCTTCAAAGCGGACATAACCGTTTGCGTCCGTTTTAGCGGTCCCCAGAACCTCGTTATTGCGCGCAACGAGCTTCACGTCCGCCCCGGCGACGGCGGTGGTATCAGCGAGCGAGCGCACGAAAGCATAGACGCCGCTGTCGCCCGAGAAGGCCGTGAGGCCGAGATCGGAAACGATGAACCACTGTGTTGCGAGATTGTTCCAGTTCTCGCTGTCGCCGCCGTCGGCAGGCTTCGCGATCATGGCGTATGCACCGGGCTTCAGCTGCCCGATCGTCTCGCTCAGCGGGAAGGCCGTCACGACGTCTTCATTGAGCTTCTGGGCGACGTCCATCTCGCCCTCGTAGACCTTCTGGCCCGTCCGCTCGCGCAGGGTCGCAACATCGTACCCATAGAGCTGGCGTTCGAGGTCACCGTTGCCCACCGCCGTTGCGAGACTGCGGTCGCCGATGCGGTAGACCTCCACCTGGACCCGCGCGGTATTGATGCTGACGACCGGGATGCCCTGCTGGCCACGGCTCGGCAGCACGTAGTTCTTGCCTGTGAAGCGGACGGAAGCCTTGCGATCGGGAACGTAGACGGCCAGCGCGATTTTCTTCTCGATGACCTCCTTGGTCTCCGAGGGCAGTCCATCGCGAATCTGGATCTCGTAGCGCTGTCCGAAGCTCAACCCTTCGATGCACAGCTGGGAACCCTCGGCGGTGACCGCCTCGGGATCCTTTCCGTCGACGGAAACGAACTTGGCGAAATCGATATCCGCACGGCTCAGGTTCTCCGAGAACACGGCGCAGACGCGCGGGCGCAGCGCCTCCGTGTCGGTCTTGTAGTCCGTCATGCGGAAGCCGTGCTCCGCCCGCAGCTTCTCATAGGTCGCGCGCACCGCTGAAGCCTCGGCAAGCTCCAGGCTGATGCGGTAGGCATCGATGGCCGGGCGCCAATAGGCGCGACGCTGCATCGCTTCGCCCAGAACCGCCAGCGCCTCGGCCTGCCTCATCTTGTCTCCGGCCAGTTCGTAAGCCCGGTAAGCGGCACCGGAAGCATTGACCGGCAGATCGTAGCGCTCGCCGGAATTGTCGTCCGTCGTCTTGATCGCCAGGAGCGCCTTGGCGAGAAGCAGCCAGCTTTCCGAATTCTTGGGATCGGCCGCGACCGCAGCAGCGAAGCTGCGTGAAGCCGCGCGTGGGTCCGCGTCGATCTGCTTGGCGCCGGCGAGCCTCAGATCCGCCACCGGCTTGCCGCCCGGCTTCCAGTTCTCCCGCACGTATTTTTCATAGCGCTGAGCGTCCTCCGCGACGCCCTGATGTGCGAAGCGCGACGCCGCGTGAGCGGACCATGGACCCGCGGCAACCATGAAAACCAGAAGCAGAAAAGCGCTGAGAAGGCGCATGACGTCACCCTTGCGATGATGGTGGGCCAACACCGGTCGCCCACACGGACAGGATCGGCTGGATCATGAGGTGTCCCGCCGCCAAGGGGTAGATCATCACCCCCGAGCGGCCAGAGGACGGCAGCATTGGAAGTTATCCCAATTTTCCGCTCGTTGCCGTCCGCTCCCGGATGGCGCCGGACGAATAGGACCCAAAAGGGCTGGCCGCGCCCGAGGGCGTCAAATCAAAAAGAAAAAGGCGGGTCCGAAGACCCGCCCCCCATTCGCACCGGAAATTTTATCGCCCCGTCAATGCCGGGAAGAGACGGTCGGCGACGACTCGCCTTCGGACAGAGCCGCCAGCGCGACCTCGACAGCCTCTGCTGGGGACGCGGCAGGCAGCGCCTCCGGACAGGAAACAGCTTTACCTGCCCCGGCAAACGTCCAGACGCGTTCGAACGACCGGCGCGCGAGTGCCGCCGTCTCTGCACATTCGGGACTGTAAATCTCGTAGGCATCCCGCTTGGCCGGTTCACGGCGCATGCAGTCGCCGATCCAGGCGACTCGGTCGCCGAAGGCGAGTTGCTCATGCGCATCAAGCAGACGCGGGTCGCACCCTTGACGGGTCGGGCTCGAGCCCAGCAACTCCGTCACGTCTTCGTTGGCGCCTTCCGCAAGAACGACGATGGCGCGAATGTTGAGACCAGCCGCCTTGATCTCATTCCGGTAGGCGGCAAGCGCCCTCACAACGGGGCTCTCGAACGACCGCGCGATCACCGTCAGGTCGTCACCATGGGACGTCCCGGCGGCAACGATAGCCAGATGCTCGCTGACAAACGCCTTCAACCGGCCTTCCTTGTCCTCCTTGCGTACGACGTGCATCCGGGGCGGCGTGAACTTGGGCATGGGCGCTGCTTCCTAGTTGACCCGACCCGCCGCACGAATGATCGCGCCGCCGCCGGGATTGTTCGCGACGCTCAGTGTGCAACTCTAGACGTTAAACAAATGTTGCGGACGGTCCATTTTTTGAACGCTTCGCTAGACCGCCGGGGGTACTCACGCCACGGGGTTTGCAGGCCGAAGCCGGCCGGCGAGCCGGACGAGGCCGTCCTGGTC
>JBLMYE010000136.1:0-7734 GCA_050258115.1 Deltaproteobacteria bacterium
GATCGCATCCCAGATGCGTCCCATTCTCAAAGACAGGCAGCCGGTCGTTCTGTGTGCCAAGGGCATCGAACAGACCACCGGCCGCATGCTTGGAGACGTGCTGACGGAGGTTCTGCCCGATCAAACACTGGCGGTTCTCTCGGGACCGAGCTTTGCGGCCGACGTGGCGCGAGGCCTGCCGGCCGCGTTGACGATCGCATGCCATCGCGAGGAAGTCGGGCGCGAGCTGGCCGAACGCATGGGTTACCGGCAGTTCCGTCTTTATTGGTCGAGCGATACCGTGGGAGTGGAGATCGGTGGCGCGCTCAAGAACGTGCTGGCGATCGCCGCCGGTATCGTGGATGCGAAAGGGCTCGGCGCGAGTGCGCACGCGGGGCTTGTGACGCGCGGCTTTGCTGAAATGCGCCGGCTGGGTGAGGCCCTCGGCGCGCGGCCCGAGACAATGATGGGGCTGTCGGGGCTCGGTGATCTCATTCTCACATGCGGTTCGCCGCAGTCGCGCAACATGAGCCTTGGACGCGCGCTGGGTCAGGGCAAGACGCTGTCGGAAGTTCTCGGCTCTCGGGTGGCCGTGACGGAAGGGGTCTATACGGCGGCGGCCGCTGTGAGGCTCGCGCGCGAGAAGTCCATCGAAATGCCGATTACATCGGCCGTGCACGCGATCATCGAGGGACGGATTTCGGTCGATGATGCGATCGCTGGCCTCATGATGCGGCCGTTCAAAGCGGAAGACTGATCGACGAAAGGACAACCAAATGAAGAAGGGATTTGCGGCCCTGGTTCTGGCATGCGGGGCTGCGCTGGCAGCTGTTCCGCCAGTTGAGGCACAGGCCGAGGGCAAGGCCCCTGCGGCGCAACCGAAGTTGCCCGGTACCGAGGAGGCGCCGGGGTTTGAGGATTTCGAGAAGGGCGACCTCAGCCCACAAGATGTCGAGGAGCAGGAAGAACGGAGGGAAGACCGCAACGTTCTGTCGCCCAGCATGGAAGACGGTGAGCCGCTTCCGGGTATGGATCCCGATTCCGATCAGTAGCGCCGCGTTCGATCGGAGAGGGCCTCCCGGCTTTCGCTGGGGGCAAAAAACTCTTGCGTCTGATCATTCCGGATGGTTGAAGTCAGGCGCGCGAAAATCGACAGGAGCATTCCGTGTTCGTAAAGGCTTCGCTTAAACCCTTGAAAATATTAGCGTTTGTCGCCGCGGTTGCTGCGGGCCCGTTGCCCGCCCTCGCACAGAGCCAGTCGGCCATCTGTGACGGGTATGCGCGAAACTATGCGGAGAAAAATTCCAGGGGCAAAGCCGTCGGCGGCGCGCTGACGGGTGCCCTAGGCGGTGCTTTGATCGGCGGACTTGCGAAGGGCAAGAAGGGTGCAGGAACGGGCGCCCTCATCGGCACCGGCGTCGGTGCGCTTGCGGGGGGAGCAAACGAAACGCGGGATTACAACGCGCTCTACGTCCGCGCCTACAACGAATGCATGAACCGCCGCTGAGAACCTCGAGGTCGAACGTGATCAGAAACACCCTAGGAATTTTTGCGGCCGCGAGCCTGGCTGCCATCGCGAGCCACCCGGGTTTTGCGGAAGAGGCGGCGCCGTCGAAGCAAGACATCGAGTTCGTATTTGTGGAAACCGACACGAACGCCAACGGCTTCATAGATACCGCCGAGATCCTGGAGGATGTCATCGCCGACTTCCGGGACGCAGACACCAATCAGGATGGCTTCGTCGATAAGACGGAAGCCGGCGACGAGGCCTCGGGTACCGAGTTTTCAGATGGTGATGGCAACGCCGACGGCAAGATCAGCGTTGAAGAAGCGGTTGCGGAGAAGCTCGTCGACTTCAAGTCAGCCGACAAGGACGGCAGCGGATCACTGACCGTCGAAGAGGTCACGGCGGCCATCGAGAAGTGACGTTACCAGACGAGCCGGTTGCTATCCTTGTGAGCAGGGTGCAGCCCGTGCGTGTTGGATCGAGCAGACTTTCTCGTGCGGAACAAAGCCCGCTGGGTGCCTCGTTTTTTCCCCAAGCTGATATCAGACTGTTGATCTGGTGCCGCCTGCGTGACTCGAACACGCGACCCCGTCATTACGAATGACGTGCTCTACCGGCTGAGCTAAGGCGGCAATCCGATTGATCAGGCCGCAGGGCATAACCGCTGCGCCCTCCGATTGCAAGTCTTCTAAACTCAGGCCCCGAAGGCACGCGCGGGCAGGGCTGCAGAGACGAAAAAGGGGCCCCAGGAGCCCCTTCCAGCATGCGCGATTACGTCTCCGGGCGCCATGCCCCTGGCGGGATGTGGCCCTCGACGTAGGCGTGCTGCAGCGCGTCGAGCTGGGCCCAGAGCACGTTGCATTTGAACCGGATCGCATCGACGCAGGCTTCCTGCTCCGTGCGGGTGCGGGCGTTCTGCTTTACGAATTCGAAGGTGAAGTTGGCGTCGCGCGGGGCCTGAGAAAGCCGCCGCTTGAAATAGGCCATCACGCGGTCGTTCACGAAGTCATAGTTCGCAAGCATTCCCGCGATGCGCTCACGGTGGATGGAGGGTGCGAACAACTCCGTGAGGGACGAAGCCGCGGCCACGACGAGGGGCTGCTCGACGACGAACCTGACATAAGCCTCGACGGCGAACCGGGTCGCCGGCAGTGCGCCCTGCATGCTTGTGACATAGGCGCGGTCGAAGCCCAGGCAGTCGGTGAGGATCAGCCAGCGTTCGATGCCGCCTTCCTCTTCCGGGGGCGTGCCGTCGTGATCCTGGATGCGGTGGATCCATTCGCGCCGGAGGGCGCGGTCATGGACGCGGCTCATGAAGGCGGCGTCCTTGCGCGGAATGGCTTCCTGGTAGCAGTAGCGGTTCAGCGCCCACGCGGCGACCTGAGGTTTGGTCAACTTCCCGCCGTGAAGCATCTTATGGAACGGGTGGAGGTCGTGATAGCGCTCCGGCCCGACGGCCCTCATCTGAGCCTCGAATTCCTCGATCGACCAGGGCTCCCCGGTCACGGCGAAGTCTCTGACGAACTCGTTCATGCGTCTCCTCCAGGTGGACGGGGTTGCTCCCCGCCGGTTTGGTTCGTGGGTGGCGCGCACCCTGCCAGATCCCGCTGCTAAGCCTTTGATGCGGGTCAAGAACGGTCGTTCACGCTCGATCACGCATGCGTCAGAAACCGGTCCTTGGACGGGGCGGCCCGCCAGCGCGCCGTGCACTTCCCTAGGCCGTTGAAAGCGGATAGGAAGATCGGGCAAAGTTTTCCCCGTGAAGTCCAGGATTACGACCCGATGGTCGCCGTCGTTCCAACGCGCGCCGCAAGCCCCGCTTTCGAGCCCTCTGTGATGGCCGCAGCCAAGCCGACCCTTGCCGGCCTGACGCGGGCGCGGCTGGCCGACGCGCTGAGCGCGGCGGGAGTTCCGGCCAGGCAACTGCGTATGCGCGTCGGCCAGCTCTGGCGGTGGATTTATGTTTCGGGCGCGTCGTCGTTCGATGCGATGACGGATGTCTCCAAAGAACTGCGCAACCGGTTGGCGGAGCTCTACACTCTCGATCGGCCGGAGATCGTCGCCGAACAGGTTTCCATCGACGGCACGCGCAAGTGGCTGTTACGGCTGCCCAAGCGCGGGCACGAGGCCAGGGCGCCGGAAATCGAGTGCGTCTATATCCCCGAGGAGGACCGCGGGACGCTGTGTATCTCATCGCAGGTGGGATGCACTTTGACGTGCACGTTCTGTCACACGGGCACTCAGAAACTCGTTCGCAATCTCGAAGTCGAAGAGATCGTCGGGCAGATCCTGCTGGCCAAGGACCGGGTCGGAGACTGGCCCGGTGCAACTCCCGCGGCCGACAGCGGCCTTCTGCCAGTGGGCGAGCGGAAAATCACCAACATCGTGCTCATGGGAATGGGCGAGCCGCTCTACAATTTCGACAACGTCCGCGATGCGATGGATGTGGCCTCCGACGGCGAAGGTCTTTCCATGTCGAAGCGGCGCATCACGCTCTCGACATCGGGCGTCGTGCCGGAAATTGGGCGTTGGGGAGAAGAAGCGGGTACGATGCTGGCCATCTCGCTGCATGCGGTGCGAGACGAACTACGCGACACGCTGGTGCCGTTGAACCGCAAGTATCCCATCGCGGAACTATTGGAAGCCTGCCGGAACTATCCGGGAGTGTCCAATCCGCGCCGGATCACCTTCGAGTACGTCATGCTCAAGGGTGTAAACGACAGCCTCGCGGAGGCGCGCGAACTGGTGCGTCTGCTCGCGGGCATCCCGGCCAAGATCAATCTCATTCCGTTCAACCCGTGGCCCGGCACGCAATACGAGTGCTCCGACTGGGCGCAGATCGAGAAGTTTGCCGAAGTCGTCAACAAGGCCGGCTATGCGAGCCCGGTGCGCACCCCGCGCGGCCGGGACATTCTTGCTGCCTGCGGTCAGTTGAAGTCGGAGAGCCAGCGGCTGCGAGCGAGCGAGCGATCGGGTCCGAGCACTGAAGCCGGCGGAGCTTAATCGCGGATGATTCTGCGCACCCTGGGACGGCTCATTCTCGTGCCAATCGCCTTTCTGCTTGCAGCAGGCGCGGCGGCCGTCGTCGCTGTGTTTCTCGGATTGCAGAAGATCACTGTCGCGATGGCGGGTAAGGAGGGCGGCGCGGAAACCGTCGCGGCCTATTGGGACATCGCGATCCAGGGTGGCGCGCTGATTGCGGCGCTGACGCTGCTTCCCGCCCTCATCGTCGTCATCGTCGGGGAAGTAGCCCGCATTCGTTCGTGGCTCTATTACATGGTGGGCGGCGGGTTGTCGCTCGGGCTTCTACCGCTGCTTTCCCAGGCGCAGATGCCCGATCTCGCGGCGATGCCCCCCGCGGCGCTATGGCAGGTTCTCGCAACGGCGGGGTTCGCCGGCGGCCTCGTCTATTGGGCGATCGCCGGACGGACCACTTGAGCGCCGGCCCGGCTTGCTTCCCGTTCGCCTCCGCGCAGAGGACATTGTGATGCCTTGGCGGATTTTTCGCATCCTGGCTGGGTTCGCGGCGGCTTCACTTGTCGCGGCGGTCATTCAGGTGCTGTTCGTCGTCGACGCCGCGACAGTCTTCGCAACGCGCGACGGGGCCGCCGCAAGCGGGCTTCTGGTGATGATGGCGTCGGCCCAGACGGCCTGTTTTGCGGCACCCTTTTCGCTCGCTGGAATCGCTCTCAGTGAGCGCATGGCGCTGCGCCATTTGGCTTTGTTCGGGCTCGGGGGTGGACTGATCGGGCTCGCGGGGTACGTGACGGCGATCGGGTGGGCCGGCGGCCCTGCCTCTGCCTTTCCCCTGGTTGCCCTCGTAACGGCCGGGGCAGCAGGGGGCTTCGTGTACCGGCTGGTTGCCGGTGAACCCGGGTGGCGACCGTAATCCGGAATGCATCGTAAAATACGTGAATTTTTAATGGGTTATTTTTCTTTAGACGAATTGCGGATTGCCCTATCGAACCTTCCGCTGTAGTTTGTGCGCTGCACAATAGCGCTATTCGAGCGCGCGAGGTCCCATGACGAGTGTCGCCGAACAGCAGGTTGAAATCGCCAAGCGCGGCATGGATGCGGCCTTCAGCTACACGAAGGCCGCGATCAACGCCGCGTTTGAAACCCAGGCCCGGTCGCTTGGCATGATGGCGCAGTTTGCCGGAGCCATGATTCCCAGATCCGCCGTGCGTGAAGAAACATGGGAGTGGTCCGGAGCGCCGAAGCGGCCCCATTCGACGCTGTTCTCAAACGACCATGACCAGCCGCAGCGGGCCGATCCGATCTCCGTGTGGATGGAGGCCGTTCAGTCGAGCACCCGCATCTGGTTCAAGGCTGCGCCGTCACCGTTCGCCTGGTGGTCCTGGGTGCCGCAGTCGGCTGTGCCGATGACATGGCCCTGGGCCTACGGGATGATCCAGTCGGGGATCCCGGAAAGCGTCGCGTGGCCGATCGCTGAGGCCAATGCCGCACTTTTCGATGCCGCGTCCAAGACTGTTGAAGCCGCAAAGCCGGTCTATCCCTTTGCGCATTCGGGGAGTGGCTTCGCCGTCCAGGTCTGGAGCGCACCCTCACCGGTATTGAAGACGCTGTTCGCGGCTGCGCCGGCGTCTGTCATGCTCTGGCCGTGGCGCGATCGCGCCGCGTAACAGGTCACTCGGAGATCACCAGGCCCGGAATGCTTACGGGCTTCTCGTTTTCGGCGGGGGGCGCTTGTTCGTCCGTGCCGCTCGCTACCGACGTCGTGCCGGTCGAGGGCGCGGGGGCGGCTTCCGATCGCGGTTGGGTGTTCGGGGCGTCCGACGTGGACGTTGCAGGCGGCAGGAACGGGACAGGTCCGCGCGGGAGCATCGTGGGCGGCGCGGCTGCCGTACTTGCTGGGACTTGCGCAGGTGCAGGTGTTTCCGCTGCCTCCTTTGGAATAGTTGGAGCGGCGTCAGGGACAGGCGCGGCAGCAGGTGCCGTGTCCGCGACCGGGTTGGTTGCCGTCTGCTCTTTAACCTGGGCCTGAGCCGGTGGCGCGGCCGGAGTGGTTGCGGGTTCTGCACCTTCGGTTTCGGGCTTCGGCTGCGTTTTCGGTTCAACCGGGGCTTTTGCGGCCTGAGCCGGGCTCGCTGGAGCCGCCGCGGCTTTTTCCGGCTTGGGCTTCGGCTTGGAGGTTGCAGTTTTCGGCTTCTTGTCGTTTTCAGGGGCTAGAATCTTCCGCTCCGCGCAGCGCGCTGGCGTGACCTTTCCGTCGGCCGACGGCATCGCGGCCACCCACGCGCAAGACTTCAGAGCCCGGCAGCTATTCTCCTGCTGCTCCTCACACTTCTGTGGTGATGCGGCCGTCTTGGCGTCGCCGGGTTTTGTGGACGACGCCTTCGGAGCGGCCGCCGGCGTTTGCGACGGCGCGGGCTGGGTCGGACGGGTCCCGGGGGCGGCGTCGCCCGGCGTCGTTGTCGCGAGCCACGGCAAATCCTCCGGAGCTGAACCCGCAGGTTGCGCGGTGGCCTTTTTCTCGTCCGCCCCCGTCGCAGGTTTGGCTGTAGACTTTGCCGGCGGCGGCTCCTCCGGAATGAACCCGGGAATCTGCGCCATGGCGGAATGGGCATGCAGAAAGAGCGCGGCTGCGACAGCCACGATCACAAGGGGTGTTCGCAAGGATTTTCGAGCCAACATCGCCGACTTTTCTGCGCCGATACGCATGGATCCCCCCCCCCCCCCACACCCGTCCGTTTTGTTGCTGAGACACATAACTCAAGACTCGGCGCCGAAACCGGGGCAATTCGGCGTTTTCCTCATGGCATGTTCCGGCGAGGCGGGATTTCCATCGAACATGGCCGCTGCGACACAGTTTTTTGCGCTGCAAAAATATTCCGGCGGTTCGCCGCATCGGCTTGATGTGTCACTGCCGCCGCCTATAGTGCGCGCGCTTTCGAACCCTTCCCCCCTTTCACCGACAGGACAAGACGATGGCCGCAACGGCAGGCTCCCAAGGCAAGGCATCCGGTATCAAGAAGGTCGTTCTGGCCTATTCGGGCGGCCTCGATACGTCGATCATCTTGAAGTGGCTGCAGGAAGTCTATGGGTGCGAGGTCATCACCTTCACGGCCGATCTCGGTCAGGGTGAGGAGCTGGAGCCAGCCCGTGCAAAGGCGCTTATGCTGGGCATCAAGCCGGAAAACATCTTCATCGAGGATCTGCGCGAAGAGTTCGTGCGCGATTACGTCTTCCCGATGTTCCGGGCCAACGCGCTTTATGAAGGGGTTTAT
>JBLMYE010000137.1:0-3107 GCA_050258115.1 Deltaproteobacteria bacterium
CCGGTCACGCGCGAACTGCGGGCCAAGAACCACATGAAGATCGTATCGCTGGCGCCGGAGGTTCTGTGATGTCCGCTCAGAAGATCAAGAAGGGCGATCACGTCATCGTGCTGACGGGCCGCGACAAGGGCAAGCACGGCGAGGTCGTCGAAGTGCGGCCGAAGGAGAACCGGGCCGTCGTGCGCGGCGTCAACGTCGTGCGCCGGCACCAGCGTCAGACGGCACAGCAGGAAGGCGGCATCATTTCCAAGGAAGCCGCGATCCATCTCTCGAATCTGGCCCTCGAGGATCCCAAGGACGGCAAGCCGACCCGCGTCGGTTTCAAGCTCTTGGACGACGGCCGCAAGGTGCGTGTCGCCAAGCGCTCTGGCGAAGTCATTCCGGAGAAGAAGTAAGTCATGGCTGAGAACGAAAAGAAGGGTGGCAAGCCGCAGGGCGGCGCCCCCGCCGGCAAGGCCCAGAAGCCAGCCAAGGCAGCAGCGCCCGTCGCCGCCGCTCCTGCCAAGCCGCGCCCCGCGGATTACAAGCCACGCATGAAGGTTCATTACGAGAAGACCGTTCGCGACCAGCTGGCCGCGAAGTTCAACTACAAGAACAAGATGCAGATTCCGCGCCTGGAGAAGATCGTTCTCAACATGGGCGTGGGCGAGGCGACGGCCGACCGCAAGAAGGTTGAAGTGGCCGCCGCTCAACTGGCCAAGATCGCCGGCCAGAAGCCGCTGATGACCAAGGCCAAGAAGTCAATCGCGACTTTCAAGGTGCGCGATGGCATGACGCTCGGCGCGAAGGTCACCCTGCGCGGCGACCGTATGTACGAATTCCTGGACCGCTTCGTTACCATCGCGCTTCCGCGCGTGAAGGACTTCCGCGGTCTCAATCCTAAGAGCTTCGACGGCCGCGGCAATTATGCCTGCGGACTGAAAGAGCATCTCGTGTTCCCCGAGATCAACTATGACGAGGTCGACAACGTCCTCGGCATGGATGTCATCGTGGTGACCACGGCCAAGACCGACGACGAGGCCCGCGAACTCCTTCGCGGCTTCAATTTCCCCTTCCGCAGCTAGAGGACCTCGGGTTCCCGCAGACAAAGCCCGAAAGGCCTTTGGAGGATTTGAATGGCCAAGACCAGTTCAATTGAGAAGAACAAGCGCCGCCGCAAGCTGGCCGCCCAGACTGCGGCCAAGCGTAAGCGCCTGAAGGACATCGCCAACGACCTGAAGCGTCCGGCCGAAGAGCGTTTCGCCGCGCGTCTCAAGCTTGCCGAGATGCCGCGCAACTCCAGCCCGACGCGTATCCGCAACCGCTGCGAGCTGACCGGCCGCGCGCGGGGCACCTATCGCAAGTTCAAGCTCTGCCGGAACCAGCTTCGCGAACTCGCCAGCCAGGGTCGCATTCCGGGCATCGTGAAGTCGAGCTGGTAAGGGAACGAAGACAATGGCAGTGAACGATCCCATCGGCGATATGCTGACCCGCATCCGCAACGCGCAGCTCCGCCGCCGTCCCAAGGTCGCAACGCCGGCCTCGACTCTGCGGGCACGTGTGCTCGACGTGTTGACCGAGGAAGGTTACATCCGCGGTTACGCGCGCGTCGAAATGAAGGGCGCGGAACCCCAGTTCGAGATCGAGCTGAAGTATTACAACGGTCAGCCGGCGATCCGCGATATCGAGCGCGTCTCGAAGCCGGGCCGTCGGGTATATTCGCCGGTTAAGGAACTCAAGAGCGTCCGCAACGGCCTCGGTGTCGCGATCTTGTCGACGCCCAAGGGCGTGATGTCCGACTCGCGTGCCCGCGAGGAGAACGTCGGCGGCGAGATTATCTGCAACGTATTCTAACGAAGGCGCCCGGATTTCCGGGTGGTTGAAGGGTCGAACCCATGTCACGCATTGGTAAGAAGCCGGTCCCCGTTCCGTCGGCCGTCACGGCGACGGTCAGCGGTCAGACCGTGAAGATGAAGGGCGCCAAGGGCGAACTCTCCTTCACGTGTCCGGACGAGATCAAGGTCGAGAAGACCGCGGACGGCATCGAGGTCAGCCCCCGCGACGAAACGAAGAAGGCGCGCGCCATGTGGGGCATGTCGCGCACCATGGTTCAAAACCTGATCAAAGGCGTCACCGACGGTTATTCGCACACGCTGGAGATCCACGGCGTCGGCTTCAAGGCCTCCATGAAGGGCAAGGATACCCTGACCCTTTCAGTCGGTTACAGCCACGACGTGAACATCAAGGTCCCGGCCGGTGTTGACGTAAAAGTTGGCGGCGCCAAGCAGGATCAGGTGACGGTTTCGGGAATCGACAAGCAGGCGGTCGGCGAGTTGGCCGCAGTGATCCGCGCTTCGCGCAAACCGGAGCCCTACCAGGGCAAGGGCGTGCGCTACCAGGGCGAATACATCTTCCGCAAGGAAGGCAAGAAGAAGTAAGGACGCGATCCATGGGTACCCACCATCCACTTTTCGCCAAGCGCAGCGCCCGAGTGCGCCGCCAATTGAAGGCGAACTCCGGAACCCGGCCGCGCCTTTCGGTGCACCGCTCCGGCAAGAACATCTATGCGCAAGTGATCGACGATACCGACGGCAAGACGCTGGCGGCAGCATCGACGCTTGACAAGGATCTGCGCGGCGCGCTGAAGACGGGCGCTAACGTGTCCGCGGCTGCGGCCGTAGGCAAGCTCATCGCCGAGCGCGCCATCAAGGCCGGTGTCGAAACGGTCGTCTTCGATCGCGGCGGCTTCCTCTATCATGGGCGCGTGAAGGCGCTCGCAGATGCCGCGCGCGAAGGCGGCCTTAAGTTCTGATGAAAGGGATTTGACCGTGGCACGTGGACCCCAGAAAGAGCGCGGACGCGATCGCGATCGCGAGAAGGTCGAGAGCGAGTTCACCGACAAGCTCGTTCATATCAATCGCGTCGCGAAGGTGGTGAAGGGCGGTAAGCGTTTCGGCTTCGCAGCCCTCGTGGTCGTCGGCGATCTGCGTGGCCGGGTCGGCTTCGGCCACGGCAAAGCTCGCGAGGTTCCTGAGGCGATCCGTAAGGCGACAGAGGCCGCGCGCCGCAATCTGCTGCGCGTTCCGCTGAGGGATGCACGGACGCTCCATCACGACAGCGAAGGCCGT
>JBLMYE010000138.1:0-2790 GCA_050258115.1 Deltaproteobacteria bacterium
ATTCCGCACGGCCGGCATCACGGACCGGGATTCATGTCGAACAACGCTGGCGGTATTCTTGGCGGGATCTCCACCGGACAGGCAATCGTCTGCCGTTTCGCGGTGAAACCCACGTCGTCGATCCTGACGCCGCGCCGCACGGTCACGGTTGCCGGCGAGGCGACCGAGATCCTGACCAAGGGCCGTCACGATCCGTGCGTCGGCATTCGCGCGGTTCCCGTCGGGGAGGCGATGCTGGCCTGCGTCCTAGCCGACCACATGCTGCGCCATCGCGGCCAATGTGGAGCCTAGCCGCGCTCCAGGTGGCAACTCGGAGTTCAAAATGCGTGCGCGTCTGACGCGAAGCTTTCTCTATTCGCTGCTTCTCACTGCCTCATGCTGTTCGGCCGCCCATGCCCTCGACCTGGACGATGGACGGCTGAAAGCGGCTTCCAACGAGCCTGCCAACTGGATCACGCACGGACGCGATCTGGCGGCGACGCGGTTTTCCCCCTTGCGGGAAATCACGGCTGAGAACGTCAAGCGTCTGCGGCCCGCCTTCATTTATCAGACCGGAACTGCCGCGACGTTCCAGACCACGCCGCTCGTGGCCGACGGGATCATGTACCTGTCGGCGCCCTTCTCGCACGTGATGGCCGTCGATGCCGCGACCGGCCGCGAGATCTGGCGCTATGAGCACAAGAGCCGCGCGAAAAAGCTCTGCTGCGGCCCAGCCAACCGCGGCGTCGCGCTCGGCTATGGCAAAGTCTATGTCGCGACGGTCGATGCGCGCCTGGTGGCGCTCGACCAGAAGACCGGGGCGGCGGTCTGGGACATCCAGATGGCCGAAACGGGGGCGGGCACGACGGAAGACAAGGCGGCTCTCGATGCAACCGATCCGGCTCTGAAAGGACAGGTGACCGGTTCGACCGGCGTCGGCGCGGCGGCGGCGCCGCTCGTGGTGGACGGCAAGGTGATCGCAGGCATCACGGGTGTCGGCTACGGCCTGCATCTCGACAGCGACCGGCCAGGCGCACCGCTCGGCACCGTGGTCGGCGTTGCGGGACGTTACGGACGTCCCGGTTTCATTGCGGCCTTCGATGCCGAGACCGGACGGCGCATCTGGCAGTTCGATACGACGCAGAAGGGCTGGGAAGGCGACTTCGTCGAAAAAACTGCATATGGCGTGCCGCTGCCGCGCGATATCGCGGCGGAGAAGGCCGCGGCCGCGCACCACGCCGACGCCTGGAAGTATGGCGGAGGCTCGATCTGGCATTCGCCGAGCGTCGATCTCGATCTCGGCCTTCTCTACTTCGGTGTCGGCAATCCATCGCCACAAGCCGCAGGTGAAAGCCGGCCGGGCGACAATCTGTGGACCAGTTCCCTCGTCGCGCTCGATCTCAAGACCGGTGCATACCGCTGGCATTACCAGCAGGTGCCGCACGACCTCTGGGGATACGACGTTGCAAGCCCGCCGGTGCTGTTCGACCTTGAAAAAGACGGCAAGGTCATCCCCGCGATTGGCCACGCATCGAAGCTCGGCTGGTACTTCGTTCACGACCGGCGCGACGGGCGGCTCATCGTGAAGTCGGACCCGTTTGTCCCGCAGGACAACATGTTCAAGGCGCCGACCCGGGAAGGCATTGTAATCTATCCCGGCGTGGCCGGGGGCGCGAACTGGTCACCGGCGGCGGTCGATGCGGCGGCCGGCGTGGCTTTCGTTGCCGCCATGCATATCCCGACGCGCTACCAGAGCGCGGAATTGCCTTCAACCGGGGAGACGCCGGCGGTCACCTACTACACGTTCGAACCTGCCAAGAACGTGCCGACGTGGGGCACGCTGAGCGCCGTCGATCTCAAAACGGGGGCGATCCGGTGGCAACAGAAGACGGCCGAGCCGCTCATCGGCGGTACACTGGCAACGGCGGGCGGGCTCGTCTTCACGGGTGAAGGCAACGGTGACTTTTCCGCCTTCGACGCGTCGACCGGCGCCCGGTTATGGCAGTTCAACTGCGGCGCGGGCGTCAATGCCCCGCCGGTCACGTACTCTGTTGGGAGCCGGCAGTATGTGGCGGTGGCCGCAGGCGGCAGCCAGATCTGGGGGTTCCGTCAGGGCGGCGCCGTGGTCGTTTTTGCGTTACCTGACTGAACGGTCGAGCAGGAGATCGGCAAAGACGAACCCGTCGCGGATGACGACTTCGCCGGGGCGGATGGGAAGCGCGTGGCTGAACATCGGCCCCGCGACGACACACGTATGGAACTCGCCATTCTCGCCGCAGGGATCGACACCTTGCGGCAGGTCGGAAATGAAACTGCGATCGAACCGGCGGCCGGCGAAGCTCGCATCCAGTTTGTTGGGATCGACGGTCGCCACGTAGGTTACAAGGCCGCCGTCGATCATCTGTTCGGCCAATTCGCGCGTGGGCTTTCCCCAGAGCGGAAACAGGGGCGTCAAGCCGCTGCCGGCAAGCTTCTGCTCCCGGTAGGCGCGGATGTCCTCAAGGAACAGATCGCCGAAAGCGATGGCGCTCACTCCGCCTTCAACCTGCTCGCGAACATAGTCTCCCATGAGGCACTCATAATCGTCGTTCGAACAGGGCCAGGGGAGCCGGACGACATGCAGCGGAAGACCGGCGGCTTCGGCCTGCGCTTCCAGGATATCCCGGCGCACGCCGTGCATGGCCACGCGATCGAAGGCGTCGTTCACCGTCGTCAGGAGGGCTACGACTTCGATCGTGGGATCCGACCGCAGATGATGCAGGGTCCAGGCGCTGTCCTTGCCGCTCGACCAGCTGAGGATTGTTTTCATGG
>JBLMYE010000139.1:0-16358 GCA_050258115.1 Deltaproteobacteria bacterium
GCTTATTCAATCCGTCGCGACGTTCCGGACCGAGCCATACGAGTAGTGCGTTTCGCCTGCCGCAACATAGAATCCGAGAGCGCCATGACGTCAGCTCGTAAATACATACGTTTCGTGCAGGATCGCCGCGGAGTCGCTGCCGTGGAGTTCGGCCTGATTGCGCCTGTCCTCCTCGTCATGCTGATCGGTGTCGTGGAAGTCACCCGCGCGGTTTCGATCGATCGCCGCTTCGGACAGGTAACTGCCATGGTTGCCGACCTTCTCGCGCGCGAGGAGCGCGTCGATGCCGACACTGTCGCGGGTATCTACGGCATCGTTGAACACGTGATGGGCGTATGGGGGACCGACACCCTCAAGCTGCACATCTATCCTGTTCGCGCATCGACGAACGATGCCAACGACGTCTACATTTACGCCGCAAAACAAAACCGGCCCTCATATGGCCCCGACGCAACGTCGCCCAAGGATGTTTGCCAGCGTTATACGGGGCTGACCCCCAACTTGCTGGCCAAGCAGGGCATGGCCATCATCGTCGAAGGCGAATATGGATATTCGCCGCTGCTGGCTAACGGCATCCTCGGGTCGAGCACGTGGCGCGACAAGGCGGTGCTGTCGCCTCGGACAGGCTGCGTGAGCTTCGAGCCAGAGAACACGGCCCCTCAGCCCGACTGTATTCCCTCGCCCGGCTGCGAGTGAGATTTTCTGAACCTTGTTCATGGCAGTTTGTTTTCTTCGTCCAGACGCCTCGTCTGGAAGAAGGTCTATTGTCAAACGAACGGTAATTCCGCTACGCAGAAGGTCCTTATTCGTACCGATGCATTATTGCGCGCCTGGAGTCAGGTGTTTCTCGCCTCGAATGTGGATTATTCAGGGTCTTTATTTTCATGGGACGACGATCGTCGCATACCCCGGAAGAGTTACGGGAGTTGATCCTCGAAGCATCGACATCGTTGATCAGCGAAGGTGGTCTCGCCGGTCTGTCGGCGCGCGAAGTCGCAAGACGCATCGGGTATTCGCCCGGGACTCTTTACAACGTTTTCGAGAATCTCGACGATCTCGTGCTTCATATCGAGGGGCGCATCATCGATGAACTCGCCCGTGAACTCGAGGGTGTTTCCAGAGAAGGATCACCGAAAGATCAGGCGCTGGCACTGGGCCGCGCATATTTGAAGTTTACGAGCGAAAAACCAAAGCTCTGGAATCTTCTTTTCGAACATCATCTCCCGCCCGGTACGGATGTGCCGCAATGGTATCAGCACAAACTCGACGGGTTGATGCAGCGGGTTGAGGCGGTCGTTGCAGAATTGCTGCCCGACCGGAATCCCGAGGATGTGCGACGGTCGGCTCACGTTCTCTGGGCCGGAGTGCACGGGATCTCGTCGCTCGCTACAGCCGATAAACTTTCGGTGGTGACGAAAGAAGGGGCCGGCAACCTAGTCGATCGTCTCGTTTCCACCTATTTCGATGGTCTGAAGAAAGCGGGCTGAGGCGCTGTTCACGCCGCTGCGCGTCCGCCCTCAGTCGCGAGCCAGGCGGCGCAGCAGGCCTTTGCCAGCTCGCGCACGCGCAGAATGTAGCTCTGGCGTTCCGTGACCGAGATGACGCCGCGGGCATCGAGCAGGTTGAAGACGTGGCTCGCCTTGATGCACTGGTCATAGGCGGGGAGCGCCAGAAGGTGGCCGTCCGGGCCCTGACCCTTCGCAAGCAATGCGAGGCATTCCGACTCGGCGTCCTTGAAATGCTGGAGGAGAATGGCGGTGTCGGCATGCTCGAAGTTGTAACGCGAGTACTCGCGCTCAGCCTGGAGGAAGACGTCACCGTATGAAATCTTGCGGTCGCCTGTTTCGCCATTGAAGTTAAGATCAAAAACACGGTCCACACCCTGGACATACATGGCCAGCCGTTCGAGGCCGTAGGTGATCTCGCCGGCAACCGGGGAGCAGTCGGTTCCGCCGACCTGCTGGAAATAAGTGAACTGGGTGACTTCCATGCCGTTGCACCAGACTTCCCAGCCCAGTCCCCATGCACCGAGGGTGGGGCTCTCCCAGTCGTCTTCCACGAAGCGGATGTCGTTCACGCGGGTGTCGATGCCGATGGCGTCGAGGCTCTGCAGGTAGAGGTCGAGAATGTTCGAGGGCGACGGCTTCATGATGACTTGGAACTGATAGTAGTGCTGAAGGCGATTGGGGTTTTCGCCGTAGCGGCCATCCTTCGGCCGGCGGGAGGGTTGAACGTAGCAGGCCCGCCAGGGGCGCGGACCTAGCGCGCGCAGAGTGGTCGCGGGGTGGAACGTGCCGGCGCCGACTTCCATGTCGTAGGGCTGGAGGACGACGCACCCTTGCTGTCCCCAGAACTGCTGCAAGGTCAGAATGAGGTCCTGGAACGACTCGCGCGGTTTCAGGTGAGGGACAGATCTGGCCGACATCTTGGGAAATCCGTGGTGCGTTGTTCTATTGCGGGGCGCACTATACGTATTCTGGCAACCGCGTCACGCTATTCGCTGCCCCGTTTTCGCGCGACGAACCGGGGTTTTGCCGCTCGGCAGGAAAAGAGAGCAATCCCGTGGACATTCTGGCTTGGCTGATATGGGCGGTGACGAGCATTCTTTCCGTCGCCTGGTCGCTGGCGTGGTTCCTGCTCGGCGGGTGGGTTTCGACACTGGCGCAGATCGCGGTGCTGGTGGGCATCATCTTTTTCTATAAGTACGGCTGGCAGCGGGCGCCGGCCGAGATTGCCGCGCGGTTGTCGACGTTGGGGCGGTTTGTCTGGACCTGGATGCGTCAGCGTGAACCGGGCGCTTCCAACGCATCCAGAGTTGAAGTTCGAGAAGTTGTTCGAACCGTCCGCGTCAAAGAAGCGGGCGACATCAATCTGTCCTCTCTCCTCAACGTGCTGGTTTTCTTCGGCTTGGTGCTGCTGGCGCTTTAAAAATGCTGCCGAACGACTCCACTTTCGTCGAGCCGGCAGCTCGGCAGTGTTGTCTAAGGGTGTGCCGAGCGAATCCGCTGTCGCGAAGCCGGCCGCTCGGCACGTACGGGCTCAGATTTTGGGACGGTAGACGCCTGCCGCATCATCCCATTCCAACTGGCCGAGATCACGGGCGCGGTCGCTCGCGGCGGCATGTTCGGAAGGCTCCCCGGTCGGCATCTGGTCTGGCGGTGCCTGCCCGATCATGGCGGCGATCAATCGGGACGCGGCGTAGAAGCCGGCTGCTGCGGCGAGGGCAAAGACAAAGGGCGGCATTGCGGCCTCCGTTCATGTCTCAAAAGGTCACAGACCATAGCGCGCCCAGAGGGCTCTTGTCTCCATGGTGGAGAGAAGTTCATCCGAGAATGCCGATCGGGATGGGAATTCCAACAGCCGGACGTCGAGGGATGGCGCCCGGCGCAATTTCGAGAGCAGGCCGCCGCGCTCGATGGGCACGACCTTCAGCTTTACCTCGTCGCCATAGAGTTCGCGCATGCGCGTGCGGATGTCGGATATGCCGTCGATAAGCCCATATTCCAGGGCCTGTTTGCCGCTCCAGAACGCACCGGAAAAGAGTTCTGAGTCGGGGCCTTTGAGCTTACCCCCGCGGCGTTCCTTAATGGCTACGATGAAAACGTCGTGGGCATCTCTCTGGAGCGCGGCGAGCCGTTCGATGTCTTCCTGCTTTTGCGGGAGAAACGGATCGAGGATCGCCTTGGAGCGACCGGCGGTGTAGACGCGCCGCTCGATGCCGAGTTTTTCGATCGCCTCGACAAATCCGAACCCCGAGGAGATCACGCCGATCGATCCCAGGATGGATGAGGGCTCGGCAAAAATCTCGTCGCCCGCCGCGGCAATGTAATAGCCACCTGAGGCCGCGACGTCCTCGCAGAAGACATGCACCTTTTTTTCGAACTCGTCGGCAAGCGCGCGAATCCGTTTCAGGATGAGGCTCGATTGAACTGCGGACCCGCCCGGTGAGTTTACGATGAGAGCCACCGATGGCGTCTTCGACATCTCGAAGGCCTTCTGCAGCGGTTCGGCCAGAGTGGCGATCGACAGTCCTGGCCGGAGGGGTGTCACCATGCCGATGGCGCCGGTGAGCCGCAGGACGGGGACGACGGGTGTGCGCGTGAACGGCCACATGCAGAAAATCAATCCTCAGGTTGTGAAACGAGCGGCGCACCCTCGCGCAGAATCCGGCCGACATATGGCGCGAACGCGCCGCTGGCCTCGTGCAGGACGACGGGAGGGCGCAAGGTCAGGGGCGCGCGGCTGCCTTTGGTTCCGGTCACGATGACGCGGATGGCCGGCTTGCCGGCGAAGGGGTGGATCGGGGTGAGCGTGAGCCCGCCGAAACGGCCTTTCATCGCGTCGAATACAAGAGGCAGGGCGTCCGCCTTGTGGATCAGCATGACCCGCCCGGCCGGCTTCGTCATCCGCGCAGCATAGCGCAGCCACTCCGCGAGATGGGATCGATCCATCGCATGTGAGCCATGTTTGAGGGCATCGCGGGCGCGGGTTCCGGCCGCGTTATCGTGAAAGGGAGGATTGGCAAGGACAACGTCGAAACTTTCGGCCGCAAGGTCTGGCGCGCCGGGGTGGCTCGCCGGCAGCAGCAGGTCGCCGCCCACTGCCGAAACGCGGTCTTCCATTTTGTTGAGGACGATGTTTTGCCGCGCCAGTTCGAGGAGGGCGGGTTGGCGTTCGACCAGGGTGACGTGGCATTCGGGACACCGGGCTGCAATGCAAAGACCGACGGTGCCGACACCTGCTCCGCAATCGAGGATCGCTCCGGCCGCAGGCGCAACGGAAGCGGCCAGAAGGACGGCATCCACGCCCGCGCGATAACCTGTCGCGGGTTGCAGAATGCGCAGTCGGTCTCCGAGGAACGCATCTTCGGTGGTGGCAACCCGTGATAGGGGGGGCTGGACCGCGGCGGTCATGATCCCAACTCTTCGATGACCCAATGACCCAGATCAGCGTTCGTAATGAGCCGGCGGGCCGCTTCCCAATCATCTTCGCCGATGAGTACGCGGCAGGGCAATATACCGAGCGACCCTTCCAAGACGCTCATGTTGCGGTCTAAAAAGATGGGCTCGAAGCCCGCTCCCCTCAGGAGAGCCTCGACGTAGCTGATGAGGACCGGATCATTCACCCGCATCAGCTCCCGCATCGACTGATCCTTCTCCGGCTGATGCCGTCTTGTGCCGCAACGCGCCAGAGAATATGCAGGTAGAATACCGGTATAGCAAACCGGGTCATTTGAAAGGTCGTGCCCGTGGGTGTTGTCGTTCCATTCGATGAAGGCCGCTCTGCGTCGGAGAGCCACGAGCCGCAGGACCAGCTGGTCAACGAGGATATGCAAGCCATCAACCGGATCATTCTCGATAAGGCCGTGTCCGATGTCGATTTGATACCGCAGCTGGCTCACCATCTCATTGCATCCGGGGGAAAGCGTCTCCGGCCGATGCTGGCTCTCGCGTCGGCGAAGATGTGCGGCTACACGGGTAACGGTCACATCCGGACGGCCTCTGCCATCGAGTTCATGCACACGGCGACGCTCCTGCATGACGATGTCGTCGACGAGAGCGATGCGCGCAGAGGGCGCAAAACCGCGCGGCTCATCTGGGGCAACCAGGCGAGCGTTCTGGTCGGGGATTTTCTGCTGGGGCAGGCGTTCCGGATGCTGGTCGACGTTGGCAATGTCCAGGTCCTGAAGATCCTGTCCAATGCCGCCGCAGTGATCGCGGAAGGCGAAGTGATGCAGCTGGCGGCTGCGAAGAACACGTCGACGACCGAAGACGAATATTTGGCGATCATCAACGCCAAGACAGCTGCGCTGTTCCTGGCCGCTGCTGAGGTGGGGGCCGCGCTCGCCAACCGGCCCGCCGACGAGCAGGCCGCGATGAGATCTTACGGAAGAAATCTCGGCCTTGCGTTCCAACTCGTCGACGACGCACTCGATTACTCGGGCGATAGCCGCAAACTCGGCAAGTCGGTCGGCGACGACTTCCGCGAAGGCAAGATCACACTGCCGCTGATTCTTTCGTTCCGCCGCGGCAGCGAGGCGGAACGCGCGTTCTGGAACCGGACCATCGTCGAAGGTGGCATCGGTGATGAGGACCTCGATCAGGCGATCGCACTCATGAAGAAGCACAAGGCGCTCGAGGCAACACTCGAACGGGCCCGTGCCTACGGCGCGATCGCGCGCGACGCGCTGGCGATCTTCCCGCCGAGTGCGCACAAGTCGGCCATGGAAGAGGTTATTGCGTTCTCGGTCAATCGCGGCCACTGACGCGCGTCATTGCAGGACCGCCGGGACGATCCACCATGACGGGTGCGCCGACTTGAGTGCGGCTGCCGCCGATTGCGCGGCCGCTGCGCCGTCAAAAATTGCAAAGCACGTCGGGCCTGCGCCCGACAGGCGGGCCAGCATGGCGTCCGGACAGGCTTCGAGCGCCGACAGAACCTCGTCGATTGCTGGGATCACCGCCGTCGCGGGCGATTCGAGATCGTTTCCCGTGCGCCTCATCACCGCCAGCAGGGCTTCGCGGTCGTGGAGCGCGGGCAAGGCCGCATGGGCCGTGCTGCCTTCGTTCAGGGGCGGTGCGGCCAGCGCCCGGAACACGCGCGCTGTTTTGTCGGAAGGGATCGTTTCTCCAGGGTTTATGAGAACGGCATCCAGCTTCGGCAGCGGCAAGGTGAGGGGATGCAGTCGGGCGCCCGTGCCGCTCATCCATGTGGCCTCGCCGGCGAAGCAAACAGGAACGTCGGCTCCAAGCCCGGCGCACAGGTCATTCCAGTCCAGGCCGGCGGTTTCTGCCGGATGCGCCGAACGGATCGCGCGAAGAGCGGCCGCGGCGTCGGATGATCCGCCGCCCATTCCCGAAGCTACCGGGAGATTTTTCTCGATGCTGACATGCCCGATTGTGAGTCCGGGCACGAGTTCCGCCACCCGACCTAGCGCGGTCTCGACCAGGTTCGGGCCCTCGATCGCCGATGCAAAGGGCCCCGTCACCGTGGTGCCGGTGGGCGCCCCGGTATCGAGCGTGACGGTGTCGCCGGCGTCGGCGAATGCCACGAGACTCAAAAGGTCATGGTAGCCGTCCGTCCGCCGGCCGTTGACCGTGAGGGTCAGATTGATTTTCGCGCGCGCCCGTTCGCGGAAGAGCGGCATCAGGGGGTGGAGCGCTTTTCGGTGTCCGAGGCCGTGGCGCCGTTCGCCACTTTCGGCGTGCTGCTCTCCTTCTCCACAAGCCCCTCTTCGAGCTTGCGCCGCGTTTTCAGAGCGTCTTCCGGCTCAGGCTTCAGCGAGAGCGACTGATCCCACTGAAACTTCGCTTCGCGCTGCCGGCCCACTTTCCAAAGCGCATCACCCAGGTGATCGTTCAGAACGGGGTCGTCGGGACGAAGTTCGACGGCGCGCTCCAGATAGCGGACCGCTTCCGCGTAATTGCCGCGCTTGTAGTGGGCCCAGCCCAAGCTGTCGACGATGTAGCCGTCGTCGGGCTTTACCGCGACGGCGCGCTCGATCAGTCGCATGCCTTCATCGAGCTGGATCCCCTGGTCGATCCAGGAGTAGCCGAGATAATTCAAGACCAACGGCTGATCCGGGTAGAGCTCCAGTGCCTTTTTCAGGTCGGCTTCGGCCGGAGGCCAGTTCTTCAAACGCTCGTAGGACGTGCCGCGCGCGTAATAGTAGACCCAGTGGCGGCGGTCCGGCTTTGCAATCATGTCGATCGCCCGGTTGTAGACTTCGACCGCGTCGGCGTACTGCTTGCGGGCCCGCAAGATGTTGCCGAGCGCATCGAGCGCCTGCAACTTCTCGCTAGGTTCAAGGAAGGCTCCCGCGCGCGCAGACGGCGGCGTATTGGCGGCACCCGATGCGTTGGCTTTCGCGAGGATCGCGTCGGCCGTCTGCTGGCCGACGACACCGTCGGCTTTCATCCCATTCGCCTGTTGGAAGGCTTGAACGGCTTTGCGTGTCTGGACGCCGAAACGTCCATCGGCTGCACTGCCTGCCGCGATCCCCAGTTGTTCCAACGCGGTCTGGAGTGCGCGCACTTTTTCTCCCGTGGAGCCTAGCCGCAGGACCTCGCCTTTCAGTTCGATGGCCGGGAAGGCGGCCGTCGCTATTTCCGATTGGCTGACCGGCGCGGCCGCCGCGGCATCGTCCCGGGCGAGCAGCTGTTCCAGCGCGGCACGGGCTTCGTCGGGTTTTTCGAGCGAATTGAGGTTGAACGCTTTGCGGATTTCGATGGCCGGTTCGAGCGGCGAGCCCTTCGGGATGCGGTCGTAGGTTGCGATCGCTTCGGCATACTGGCGGTTTGCCTCATAGGCATTGGCAAGTGCGGCGAGTGCGAAGGGATGCTGAGGCTCAAGGTAAAGAGCCATCTGCAGATAGACGATGCCGACGCCGATGGCGCCTTCGCCGATGAGCGACTCGCCCAAGCCGTAGAAAACCTCGGCCAGACCTTCCGAGGGATCCGAGACAAGCAGAGATATTTTTGGATTGGGCTGCTCGAGCTCCTTCATCAGGGCCCGCGCCAGCGTGTGGCCCTCGCTCTGCGATTTCTCGATGTGCTGCCTCAGGACGGCCTTGGCACCCTTGATGTCGCCGGCGTTGGCAAGGCTGCGGGTATAGGCGAGAGCTGTGCGCAGCGTGCGGGCGTCCTGTTCGAAGATCTTGGCATACGCCTGGTGAGCCTCGGCACGGCGGCCGGCCACGTCGGCGATCAGCGCGCGATGATAGCGAAGGTAGAATTGCGCCCATTCGGCCTGCCTGGGCACGACCAGTAGATCGAGCGCTTCACTCGGCTTCTTCTGGGCCATCATGATCCACGCCGACGCCAGCGAGCTGGTCAACTCGCCGATGGGCCCCGAAGCGGAGGCGCGGAAGCTCTTCTCGGCCGCCTTCCAGTCGCCCTGCCGGTAGGCGCCAAGACCCATGAACATCTGAGCCATGCGATGGCCCGGTTCCATCTTCACGAGGCTCTCGGCGAGGCGCATGGCGCGGTCCCAGGACCCCTGGGATGCCTCCATCAACAGGGCCTGCTCGTAAAGCATGTCGCTCGTCGGATCGAAAACGAGCGCGTTGGAATAGAAGTCGGCGGCTTCCTTTGTGTCGTTTTCGGCGCGGGCGAATCGTCCCGCCAGATAGCTTCCCGAGAGGGTCTCGGAGAACTCGGCTGCGTCGTCCGTTTCCGCTTTGACAGCGACGGTTCCTGCCGCAAAGGCCGCGGCAATCATGACGGCGCGGGCTGCCTTGTGTGCAGGAGAGAGGGCCGAACGAACTCGCATGAAGGCTTTTTTCCTTTTGCCGCCGGATCTTGCGCGGCAGAGGCGCTCGACCGCATTCTTAATTCTAGCAAACTCTGCGGCAGCTTGGCGACATCGGCAGATGAAATGTGCAGAGTTTTTAACCTGTCTTCGCAAAGCGCGCAGAAAGGGGTTCAACTTGCCTCACCGTCTCGGTTAGGCTCCCTGGAGGGGCGACATATGCGCACCGCCAAGTTCCGATCTCACCGGGAGCCGGATTCCATGCTTCGTGTTCCTCCACGCCCGATACTCATTCTTGTGGCCGGTTTGCTGATGGCGGGCGGTTTCACGCCTGCGGCGGTTGCGTTGGAGGCCCGCGAGGAACCGCTGCCGGTGGCCGGGGAACGGTTTTCCGCGCAAGACGAGCCGGTCGGCGAAAGTGGCGGCGAGCCCTCGGCGGAGGACGCTCCGGTGGAAGGTGAACCCGGCCCGGGCGACGCTGTGAGCGTGCCGCCGGACGAGGCTCCTGCGGCTGATGCCGCGACGGCGCCGGACGGCGGCACAGTCGATCCGAAGCCGAAGGACTGACCGGCTCTGAGCCTTCAGGGCCCCAACCCCTTCCAAAATCACATGCCGGCGTAGTTCGGCCCACCACCGCCTTCGGGACACACCCAGGTGATGTTCTGGCTCGGGTCCTTGATGTCGCACGTTTTGCAGTGAACGCAGTTCTGAGCGTTGATCTGGAACCTCGGGGTGCCCTTGTCGTCACGGACCACTTCATAAACACCCGCTGGACAATAGCGCTGCGCCGGCTCGGCCCAGGTCGGCAAATTGACGTCGATCGGCACCCGTGGATCGGTCAACTTCAGATGCACCGGCTGATCTTCTTCGTGATTTGTCGCCGAGAACGAGACATTCGTCAGCTTGTCGAAAGTGAGGATGCCGTCCGGCTTCGGATAGGCGATCGGCTCAAAGCCTGCCGCCGGCTTGATTGAAGCGGCGTCTGTTTTGCCGTGCCGCCACGTCCCGAAAGGCGACCAGCCGCCGAACACGGTACGCAGCCACATATCAACGCCGCCGAGGGGAATGCCCAAGGCGGTTCCGAACCGCGACCACATGGGCTTGGAATTGCAGACGCGCCGCAGGTCTTGACCGATCGGCCCCTCGCGAACGGCCGTTTCGTAGGCCGGCAATTCGTCCTGAGCTCGCCCCTTTGCGATCGCGTCTGCAACGGCTTCAGCGGCCTCGATGCCCGACAGAATCGCGTTGTGACTGCCTTTGATGCGCGGAACATTGACCATGCCCGCCGAGCACCCGAGCAGGGCGCCGCCGGGAAACGTGAGTTTGGGCAACGACTGCCAGCCGCCTTCCGTGATGGCCCGCGCTCCGTATGCGATGCGCTTGCCGCCTTCGAACGTGGTCCGGATGGCCGGGTGCGTCTTGAAACGCTGGAATTCATCGTAGGGCGACAGGTACGGGTTCTCGTAATTCAGATGGACGACGAAGCCGACCGCAACCAGATTTTCCCCGTAGTGATAGAGAAACGAGCCGCCGCCGGTGCGATTGCCGAGCGGCCAGCCGAACGAATGCTGCACCAGACCCGGCTGATGCTTGCCGGGTGCCACTTCCCAAAGTTCTTTGAGGCCGATGCCGTATTTCTGGGGCTCCGCCTTCGCGTCGAGGTGGAACCGAGACACGAGCTGCTTGGCAAGCGATCCGCGCACGCCTTCCGCAATGAGCGTATACTTGCCGCGCAACTCCATGCCGCGCACGAACGTGTCCTTGGGCTTGCCGTCGCGCCCGACGCCCATGTCGCCCGTGGCGACGCCGACGACGGCGCCGTTGTCGTCATACAGGACTTCGGTGGCAGCAAAGCCGGGATAGATCTCGACACCCAGATCAGCCGCCTGTTCCCCAAGCCAGCGGGTAACCGCTCCGAGCGAGACGATGTAGTTGCCGTGATTGTTCATCAGCGGCGGCATCAGCAATGCGGGCAAGGTCATATCGCCCTGGGGACCCAGCAGGAGAAAGCGGTCCTCCGTGACCTCGGTCTGGACGGGCGCCCCTTTTGCCTTCCAGTCGGGAATGAGGCGGTTAAGCCCGACCGGATCGATCACGGCGCCCGATAGGATGTGGGCTCCGACTTCTGACCCTTTTTCGAGCACGACGACGGAGACCTCGCGACCGGTCTGGGCCGCAAGCTGCTTCAGGCGGATCGCGGCGGCCAAGCCGGCGGGACCTGCCCCGACGATGACGACGTCGAACTCCATCGAATCGCGCGCAGGCAGCTCTGATGCTTCAACGTCCATATCGAAGTTGTCCCTGGGTTCGGGTGGTCGAGATCAGCGGTCGCGGGGGATTACTGGCGCTCCCGATTAGGTTGTGTGCCCGGCAGCGTCAAGCAACGCGGGCGTTCCGTCACAGAAAATGGTCTGGTGGGCCGTCCAGCCGAGCGGCATTGCGGGAGGCGTGGACATCGGCCCCCTGCTCGATATGGTGCCGCCATGACTGGATCCGACCGGAAAACACTGGCTGCCTTGCTGGAGTGGAGCCTCGCCATGGGCGCGGATGCCGCGATAAGCGACGTCGCCACCGACTGGTTGAGCGATGGCCGGGCTGGTCCTGGCGCCAATTTTCGAATGTCTGAAGCGGCTTCGGCTGGCCCGGCCATGCCGTCGCGGCCCCCAGTTACACCGGCGCGGGCGCCAGTTGCCGGTCCGCGCGCGGCCTTATCAACTCCTCCCGCGGCGCGGGCTCTGGCAGCCGCCGTCGCTGGCGCCGGGGCCGAAGCCCGCTCCGCGGCCCGTTCGGCACGTGATCTGGATGAGCTGCGGCGCCTGCTCGAGGCGTTCGACGGATGCCCGCTGAAGGCGACAGCGAAAAACCTCTGCTTCTACCGAGGAGCCGCGCAGGCGCCTGTCATGATCATCGGCGAGGCGCCGGGGCGCGACGAAGACATCGAGGGCAGACCGTTCGTCGGCCGCGCCGGCCAACTGCTCGACCGGATGCTCGCGGCGGCCGGCTGGAGCGAAGAGACGGTCCACATCACCAACATCGTGTATTGGCGTCCGCCGGGCAATCGAACTCCGACCCCGCAGGAGACAGAGGCCTGCCGCCCTTTTCTGGAGCGCCAGATAGAACTTGTCGCGCCGCGCGTTCTGCTTCTGCTCGGCGGGTCGGCGGCAAAGCAAATCCTCCGGACTGATGAAGGAATACTAAAAATCCGGGGCAAATGGCAGACGCTCGAATTTGGAACATCGAAAGTCGCCGTCCTCGCGAGCCTTCATCCGGCCTATCTTCTACGGACCCCAATTGCGAAAAGGCAGGTCTGGCGCGATCTTTTGAGCGTCCGGGCACAGCTTTCCCGCTGAACGGCCGGCACAGAACGAACAACTGCGTAGAAATAGCCGCAAAAGTCGCGGTTAAATTCGGTCGAATTGCGCAAAAGTTTTAACGGCGAGCTTAGGGGGCCCTGCATCCGATGCTGTTAGGTTCAATGTGTGTCGTCGATAAGACGATCGCAGCCATCAGCATCCTTCGGGGAGCATGCCAGTGAGTACCCAGTTCGTCTATCTGCGGCCCATACACGTCGTTACGGTTCGTGCAAAAGGACCCTACGAGACCTCTGCCAAAGCCGCCTGGCAGGAGATGTTCGGGTGGCTCAATCAGGCTGGGCTCGGTGGCGAGAAATTCGCTCGCTATGGTCTGCTGCTCGACGACCCCCGCAAGGTGGCGCCTGAGAACCGCCGTTATGAAGCCTGCGTTGAACTCGTCGAAGAGGCGCGCACCCTCGTTCCGTTGTCGTTTTCCATTCGCCGGTTACCGAGCGGCGCCTTCGCACGCGTCCGGCATCTGGGCGGCGCGGAGGTACTGTCCAAAGTCATTTCAGGAATACGCGACACTTGGGAACAGGGCGAGGGCCTCATCATCGACACGCGCCGACCGGTCATCGAGATCTATCTGGACAATCCTGAGAATGTGCCGGTGGAGAAACAGCGCATCGATCTCTGTTTGCCGGTTTCCGTCGTCGAGGGCATGGGGCAGTCGGCGGCTTGACGGGGTCGTCCCGGGACCGATCTCAAGGGCTCGTTGGGCGCTGCCGGGCTTCGACCGGGGCGGGGTCCGCTCGGGCAGAGCCGAACATCCAAGCCATGCGCTCGGGAGCGATCCCGGCGGCACAGAGGGCGAGACAGAGCTCCTGGCGAAGGGCGTGCCCCGTCCAACGCGTGCCGCCGGCAGTGGCCGCACTGTTCACGGCGTCCGCCGCGAGGAGCCTGAGGCGCCGGCGCCCTAGGCGGCGGACGATGTCGATGTCCTCCATCGAGGACTGATCACTGAAGCCGCCGATTTGCTCATAAAGCGCGGCAGGAATGAGAAGGCCCTGATCGCCGGTTGTGAGGCGCAACACGGCGCAGCGCAATCCGGCGGCGGCTTCGATGAAGCGCGGTGTCCATCCTTCGTCCGTGAGGCGGATGCGAAACGCGGCCGCGCTCGCCGGGATTTGTTCGGTGTCGACTTTCTGCATGAAATTCGCAGCCACCGCTTCCCAACCCGGCGCGAGTTCCGTTCCGGCGTGCAGGAAGAGAAGCCAGGGAAAGCGCGCGCGTCTGGCACCGATGCGCAGCTGATGGCCGCGTCCCGGCGTGGTTTCCACCACCTCGACGCCGGCGTTCTCGGCAACAACAAGCGTGCGGTCCTTGGACCCGCCATCGACCACGATGACCTCCCTGACGAAACCGTCGACCGCCGCCGGAATGAGGGCGGCGAGGGTGTGTGCCAGAGTTCGCTCCGAGTCGCGCGTTGGGATGACTACCGAAATCATGCGCCACCGATGACACGGCGGCGGGCGGGCAACAAGCGGCTCAATCGCAGCAGGTCGATCGATTTGTTCTTGTTATGTTCTCAATCTGGATATATTCTGCGTCCAAGTGAACGGGAATGGATGCAGGGGTCGAAGATGCCTCGGGATGCGGCCGAAGTCTTGGCAGACAGGGCGGACGTTCAAATGCCGGAACCGCTGCGCCGCGGCCGCGGGGCGCTATCGAACACGAGCGGCCGGTTCGAAACGGAATCGCGGGTCGCCTTCGACGACGGCTGGGCGTCCGACGAGGAATTGCCGCCGCTCAAGACACGTGTGCAGGAGGAGCAGGCGCGGACGATCATCACGCGCAACGATAGTCCGGACATTTCATTCGACCGGTCGATCAACCCCTACCGTGGCTGCGAGCACGGCTGCATCTATTGTTATGCGCGGCCCTCGCATTGCTACCTTGGCCATTCGGCGGGGCTCGATTTTGAAACCCAACTCTACGCCAAGCCGGAGGCTGCGGCGCTGCTGGAGCGTGAGCTTGCGGCGCCCGGGTACACGCCCGCCACGATGGCGCTCGGAACGAACACCGATCCCTATCAGCCCATCGAACGGGAGCGGCGCATCACACGTGCCGTTCTGGAGGTTCTGGACCGGGCTTCGCATCCGGTCGGCATCGTCACGAAGTCTGCGCTCGTTGTCCGAGACCTCGATATTCTCGAGCGCATGGCGCGAAGGGGGCTGGCCAAGGTCGCGTTGTCGATCACCACGCTGGACCGGCATCTGGCCCGCCGTATGGAACCGCGCGCGTCCACGCCGGCGCGGCGTCTCGATGCAATCCGTCAGTTGAGTGCGGCGGGCATTCCCACCGCGGTGATGGTTGCGCCGGTGATCCCTGCGCTCAACGATCATGAGATCGAAGCCATTCTGTCGGCGGCGAAGGCGGCCGGTGCCCAGCAGGCGGGGTATGTGATGCTGCGGCTGCCGCTGGAACTGAAAGCTCTCTTCCGGGAATGGCTGGCAACAGAAGTCCCCGACCGGGCCAACCGGGTTCTGCATCTGCTGCAATCCATGCACGGCGGCAAAGACTACGTTGCGACGTTCGGCACGCGCGGGCGCGGTCGCGGACCTTATGCAGACCAGATTGCGGGGCGTTTCCACCTTGCTCTCAAGCGGCTCGGTCTCAACCAGCAGCGGTTGGCGTTGCGCACGGACCTGTTCACGCCTCCGGTCCCGGCCGGGGGGCAACTGCGCCTTTTTTGAAGCGCCTGAACGGGTACTCTAGCCGGCGATCACGAGGCGCAGCGTTTCGTAGAGCAAACGTTCGCGAGCCGGATCATCCTTGACTGCAAGATGGGCGGTGAACCAGTCCTTGACCATTTTGCAGACGCGGTCGCGGGGAGCCGCAGCCAAAGCCTTGGGATCGGCGAACAGCTGAATGTCGGCCTGGCTCCAGCCGATCGTTCCCAGTTCGGCCGCTAGCAGGTTGTAGTCGGCGGGCAGGGGTTGCGTGCGTGTGACCGGCGTCTTCTGGCCTTCGACGACGGCGGCGAGGACGGCGCGCAACTGCGCGTGGAGCGGCGCGCCCTCGGCCGGCTTCTGGACGAGCGCGACGGCCGCCGGCGTCAGTTCGCCTTTTTCGATGAATTCATAGCAGGCATCAACACTCTGGCTCTGCATCGCGTTGAGATTGGCAACGAACGCCTCCGCGATTTCCGTCAGTCGCGCCGGACTTGATGCCAGAGCGTTGGAGGCATTTTGCCGGCGCAGCGCTACGATCTGCTCGGCGAGCTTACGGTCGATCGCCGCATCCGGCTCGTTGGCCTGCTTCATTTCCCCGATCTCGCGCACGCGGTCGGCATACCACTGCGGAAATTCGGCCTTGGCGTAGCTCCAGAAAGGCGACGCCTGCAAAGCCGTGTCGATGGCGCTGGGTGCTTCGGTCACGGGGCCTGCGGCGGCCGGAGACGGTGTCGCCGGTTCGGGCTGCGCGGCCGCGACCGACGGTCCGGCTCCGGCAGACTCGGCAGGGGCCCCTGCATTGCCTGGAGACTCGACGACCGGGATTTCCGGCGCCTGCGCGGTCTGCCTCTCCAGTGCGGCCTTGATGACGTCCTGGTAGACGTAACCGGCCGTGGCGAGCCCGCCGACGATCGCTAGAACGCCCAAGGCGATCGCCACGCTGTTTTTCCGCCGCGGAGGCAAGTTCTCGCCATGCAAAGGCTCCATCCGAAACGGCTCGGTGGCGGGAGTGGTCTCGGACATCGTAGATGGGGGTGCGCCAAATTTGGATGTCTGGCCGTCTGATTCGACCGCACCCGTA
>JBLMYE010000140.1:0-3122 GCA_050258115.1 Deltaproteobacteria bacterium
AAAGAACCGCGGGCTGTTGGCAGAGCGCGAGGGCGCACTTCTCATCCAGGACTTCAAAGGTCTGGAGCAACTGGCCGACGGCTGACGCGCGTTAGCTCTTCCGGCGGCGATCCTGCGGTGCTATGCGCCGTGCCATGAGATTTCTTCCGATCGCTCTTCTGATGCTGTTTCCGGCCGACGCGCAATCCGGCGGCTCAAGCCTGTCCGTCGATGAATTGGGTGCGCGCCACGGTCAGGCTCTGGCCGCGGCCAAGATCTGCCCGGGGGCGCGAACCACCGCCAAGGTTACCGAACTCGCCGCGTCCCTAACCACCGGCGAGCGGCCGGCCTTTGAGGCAGCAAGCAACAAAATTCTCGCCGCCTGGGACAAGGCGTTCGCCTGCAAGGACGTCGACCCTGCCCAATACCCACGCGAGGTAAATTCCTGCCGCAAAGCCAAAATCTTGAGTTGCTCGTCGACGTGGACGGAAATCGGCCCCGAGGGCTCCGCGATACCAGGCCTCCTCGAATTCGCTCCGGCCGACTGAGGTGCCGGCACTGACCCGAAACCGCCTTCGCTCCGTAGAGGGGTGAAACAAGCTTTGGAGGATGGAATGCGGCCGCTGCTCTTCACGATACTTCTCTCACTAGCATCCATCCCGGCGGCCTCCATGACGCAGGCGGCCGAAACGGATCCAAAGCCCCCGGCCTTCGGCGACCTCTCCAATCCCCGCGACGCCGGCATACGCTATGGTCAGGCGGCCGGTATGGCCGCAGTCTGTCTCGACATGAAGCCAACGGCCAAGGCGGAAGCGCTGTCCAATGCCTTCACCGGCGCTGATCTGGAAAAGTTCAAGGTCCAGGCCGAGACCGTCTTGCAGTCCTGGAAGAAGACGTTGAGCTGCGCGCACACCGCCGATCCCAATCCCTGCCGCCTCGCTCATCAGATGAGCTGCAAGGAGGCTTTCAAGGAGATCGGACCCAGTGGCTCGGTTGCGCCAGGGCTGGTCGAGATGACCAAGGCGCAGTAGCCGCGCGATGACGCGGCAGCTTGCCCTGGCCATCGCGCTCTGTTGGCCGTTACCGGCCATTGCCGGAGGCGAAATCACGGTCGCGCCGCTCACTCTCCTCGAAGACGGCGAAGTAGCGGGGTGCGGGCTCACGTCTTCGTCGCGCTCCCCTGAAACGCTGGCTCTGGGTGAGGTCATCGCCTTCCGCGAGGGCGAGGCCACGGCATTTGCCGTTCGCGCACGGACGGTTCCAGCCACCGTGGAAGTCACCGGGGTCCGGCTCATTACGGCGAGCCATGACACGGCAGCGGATTTTCCTAAGGCCCGGATGCTCGGCGGTGGACTGATCGAAACGCGCACGGTCCTGGAGGGCTTCGCGGGGTCGCGCTTCGCTCAATCGTTGATGGTCACGGGCGGGCGTTTCGAGATCACGTTGAGCGACGGCAAGACCGTGGCCTACGACCTTCCCCGGCCTATGCCGCACGCAGTCAGGCAGGCGTATCTGAACTGCGCGGGCGATCTTTTCCGCCCGGAAATCGAAGGCCGATGACTTCCCCGCCCGCAGGATCGCAGGCACACTGAGGAGAGAGTCGGCCGGAGGCCATAAGATGAAAACAGCCGCTCCCTTGCAGGCTGGGGCGAAGGGGTCGGCGACCCTGGTTGTCGAAGATGCCCACACCGCGCGTCACGTCGGCAGCGGCTGCGAAGCGGTACTCGCCACCCCTGTGATGATCGCCCTCATGGAGGCCGCCGCTGTCGATTGTGTCGAGCACCTGCTCGAGGCCGGCACGACCAGTCTCGGAATTCGCATTGCGGTCGATCACGTCGCCCCGACCCCGGTCGGCCGGTCGGTTACGGCAACCGCCGAACTCACCGAAATAAAAGGGCGGCGCCTGTTCTTCCGTGTCAGCGCGGAAGATGGCGTCCGCCCCATCGGCTCTGGCGAGCACGCACGCGCGGTCGTCTCAATCGACGAATTCCGCCGTCGCCTCGGCGGGGCGCAAACCTGACGCGCCGCCGGCCGGTTTCAATGACGATGCTGCTCTGATGAGCGCCCGCCGCTATTCAGCCGCGAGCGCCACCGGCTTTCCCCCGCCGATCCTGTCGAACCCGAGCGACAACGCCACCGCATGATGCATGATCCGGCCGCCCTTGACGTTGAGGCCGGCAGCCAGATGCGGATCGCGGTCGAAAGCGGCCAAACCCTTGTCGGCGAGTTTCATCACGAAAGGCAGCGTCGCATTGTTGAGAGCCTGCGCCGACGTGCTCGGCACGGCTCCCGGCATATTCGCCACGCAATAGTGGATGATGCCGTCGACCTCGAACATCGGGCTGGCATGGGTCGTCGGCCGCGAGGTCTCGAAGCAGCCGCCCTGGTCGATGGAGACGTCGACGAGGACCGCACCCTTCTTCATGGCCCGCAGCATGTCGCGCGTGACGAGCTTCGGCGCGCTGGCGCCGGCAACCAGCACGGCACCAACGACGACATCCGCGGCGAGAACCTCGCTCTCGACCGTCGCCATGGTGGACGCGAGCGTACGCACCCGGCCCTGGAACAGTTCGTCGAGCTGGCGAAGCCGGGGCAGCGACCTGTCGAGAACGGTGACGTCCGCACCGAGACCCGCAGCCATCCGCGCTGCGTGCGTTCCAACGACGCCGCCGCCCAGCACAACGACCTTGGCCGGCTTCACGCCCGGCACGCCACCCATCAGAACGCCGCGTCCTCCCGTCGGACGGCGCAGCGCGATGGCTGCGGCTTCGATCGACAGCCGGCCTGCAACCTCGCTCATCGGCGCCAGCAGGGGCAGGCCGCCGTTGGCATCGGTCACGGTCTCGTAGGCGATCGCAGTCGCGCCGGACGCCAGCAGACCCTTGGCCTGCTCCGGGTCGGGCGCAAGATGCAGGTAGGTGAAGAGAATGTGGTCGGGCCGCAGGCGCTCCCACTCGACCTTCTGAGGCTCCTTCACCTTCACGATCATCTCACTCGCAGCGAAGACCGCGTCGGCATCCGGCAGAATTTTAGCCCCGGCATATTCATAGGCGCTATCATCGGCAAAGATACCGGCACCGGCCCCCGCCTGAACGAAGACCTCGTGACCCTTTGCCGTCAGCTCGCGCACCGAACCCGGCACG
>JBLMYE010000141.1:0-4201 GCA_050258115.1 Deltaproteobacteria bacterium
CCTTTGGCAATGGGAGTGCTGGGGGCTGTGGTGACACTCTGGGCGACATTCGTGCCCTGCTTCCTTTGGATATTCGCCGGCGCGCCCTACATCGATCGGCTGAACGCGATTCCGGCGCTGCGTTCCACCCTCTCCACCATCACGTCCGCCGTCGTGGGCGTCATCCTGAACCTGTCCGTCTGGTTCGCGCTGCACGTCCTTTTTTCACAGCAGGTCCGCTGGACATGGGGGCCGATCGATCTCGACGTTCCGCAATGGACGAGCCTGCGCGTCGATGCGGCCGTCCTTGCCATGCTCGGCGCCGTGCTGTTGTTCGCGCTTCACCGCACGGTGCTCACCACGCTGGCCGTGACGGCCGCCGCCGCAGTCACCTTTCACGCCGCCGGGCTCGTCTGAAATCTCAAAGCCAGCCTTTTCTGCGGAAGTAAAGATAAGGAATGACGGCGGCGAGCACCATCGCGCCAAGCGCCAGCGGATAGCCGTATGCCCATTTCAGCTCGGGCATGTTCTCGAAGTTCATACCGTAGATGGAGGCCACGAGTGTCGGCGGCATCAGCATCACCGCCATCACTGAGAACAGCTTGATGATCTGGTTCTGCTCGGTTGAGATCATGCCGAGCGTCGCGTCGAGAAGGAACGAAATACGTGTGGTGAGAAATCGCGTGTGCTCCATCAGCGAATGAATATCCCGCTGGGCAACGTCGATGCGCTGCAGAACACGCTGGTCGAAGCCCCGCTCGCGCGCCGTGTCGCGGAAAAAATGAAGCGTGCGATCGAGAGACGTCGTGCTTTCCAGCACCCGCGAGACGAGATCGCCCTCTTTTCCGGTCTGCCTCAACAGCACGTCGAGCCGCCGCGAACTGTCACTGCGCTGCGTTTTCAGATTGAAGACGCTCGTCGTCAGCCTGTCGACGTCGTCCTGAATGCGCTCAATGACGTCGGCGGTGCGCATGATGATGGTCTCGATGAGACCGATCATGAGCGCCCCGCTCGAGGTGCAGGCGACAGACCCCTTTTCGGCGCGCGCGGCAAAGGCCGGAAAAGCTCTCGGCTCGGCGTAGCGGACCGTTAACAGGCGATTGTCTTTGAGGACAAACGTCACGGTTGCCGAAGTTGGCGTGACCTTGTCCGGAAAGTAGATGATGAACGTCGACATGAACGTGGCGCCGTCCTCTTCGTAGTACCGGCTGGACGATTCGATCTCACGCGCTTCGTCCTTGGTCGGCACATCGAGTCCGAGGGCGCTTTCGATAAGGGCTTCGTCCTCAGGTGTCGGATGGACGAGGTCAACCCAGACCGTCTCGGCTTGAATCGACGGCTCGGCCTGCCGCACGAGCTGTCCGTTTCGGCAATCGAAGGCGTGTATCATGGCGGCGTTCCCTTCCGGCGTTCCTCGCCGCGGATGGCGGAAGTCTCGCCCCATGTCAATTGCGCCCGAAGGGCAGGCGCGGTATTGGGGCATGATGTGGCCTAGGAACGCCCCGGACACTTGCCGACACGAGGAATGTAATCAAATGAACCGCTCGCAGCTCACTGCCGTTCTCCTCATGGCGCTGTTCGGCACTCCGGCCCATGCCGCCATCACATGCCGCAACGGAGCGCAGCTCGTTGGCGGCGACTACATTTCCACGCCCTACTGCCAGGATAAACTTCTCGCTGAAGTCGCCCGCGAATACGGATTCAAAATCTCGTTCGCGGAAATCCGCAACAACCCGAACGCGAAGCGCAATATCTGCGTCTATCTCCTGCGCGATATTCGCGTGCAGGAAAACTGCCTCAACGCCAACCCCGTGGGCCGGCTCGGAATGTGACGCCGCCGCCGGGCGGGCCTAGGCTTTCAGGCCCATGAGATCGAGGATCTCGTCGACAGCACGGGTCGGAAAAAGACGCCCGTCCCGCACGTCGGCTTCAATGGCGGGCAGCCGCGCGGCGACCTTAGGATTGGCCTTTACCGCGTGCAGTAGGCGGTCGCTCAGCATATCGCGCATCCACTCGACGGCTTGACGCTTGCGCCGCTCGGCGAACGAACCGGTCTCCTGCATCAGCCGCCGATGCTCGGCGATCTTCTCCCACAAGGCATCGAGACCGGAATTGGTTCGACCGGAAATCGTGATGACCGGCGGCAGCCACGCGGCCGATTTCGGCGTGAAAATCGCAATCGCGTTCTGGTATTCGTTGGCCGCGCGTTGGGCGCGGGTCACGTTGTCGCCGTCGGCCTTGTTGATGGCGATCATGTCGGCCAGTTCGATGATGCCTTTCTTGATGCCCTGGAGATCGTCGCCACCGCCCGCCAGAAGGAGCACGAGGAAGAAGTCGACCATGTCGGCGACCGCCACCTCGGACTGCCCCACCCCGACGGTCTCCACGATGACGACGTCGAAGCCGGCCGCCTCGAGCAGCACCATGGTCTCGCGCGTCTTGCGCGTGACTCCGCCGAGCGTGCCTGACGTGGGTGAAGGACGGATGAAGGCATCCCTCAGCGGCGCCAGTTGCGCCATCCGGGTCTTGTCGCCGAGGATCGAGCCACCCGTTCGCTTGGACGTCGGGTCGACGGCAAGCACCGCAACTTTATGACCGGCGTGTACGAGATTGGTGCCCAGCTGATCGATGGTCGTTGATTTGCCGACGCCTGGCACGCCGGTAATCCCGAGACGGATGGCCTTGCCCGCATACGGCAGAAGGAGCTGCAACAGCTCCTGCGCTTCCGCGTTATGGGCGGGCTTGGTGCTTTCCACCAGTGTGATGGCGCGCGCCAGCGCTGTCCGGTCGCCGGAAAGGATGCGCTCTTTGTATTCGGCCGGAGTCGGGGTCTGTCGCATCGGCTTGTGAGATCCAGCGGCGGAGAAAAGTACGTGCAACCCGGCGTCCGCCGGAAGTGGCGGGACCATGTGCAGGAATTCCCTCTGCCGCAAGGGGGAGGCGGTGCGTCCCGTCGCCGTTTCCACCCACCGGGCCGGCCGCCCACATGTCGGCCGGATTTCCGCAGCATAGTCGGGCCACGGCATTGCTCGCCGGGTGAGCCCCGCTAAACTACCGCGCTGCACCAAGGGGGACTTCGAATGGCGGAATTATCTGAGTTCGTGCGCTTCGCCCTGGCGAGCTTGGCCGTCCTGCTCCTGTTCGCCTTCGCCTGGAGTGCGACGCGGCCAATGCCGAAGCTTGCCCGCGCCCTGGCACGTCTGTGCCTCGTCGCGCTCGTCGCGCTGCCGGTTGCGCTCGCGGTGCTGACCAGCGATTTCGGGGCTTCGAAGATGGCACAGGCCCCGGCTCCTGCCCCCGTGCCGGAGGCCCTGCCGATACCCGAGGCGGCAAAGCCGGCTCCTCCGCCTCCTCAGAAAAAGGCGGCCGAGGCCAAACCCGCCGAGCAGGCCAGGGAAGCTCCACCGGATGCGGTGGAAAGTGCCGCTCCTGAACCGCAGGGCGGCGCGGGTGCGGAGCCGGAAATCGCCGCGTCGCAAGCCGAACCGGACGAGGCCGCCCCTGCCGAGCCCTCGTTGATGGAAGACGCGCCGACGGCGCCCGCCCCTTCAGAGCCCGCCCCGTCGTCGGGTGGTGAGGGCGGCGCAGATCGATCCGCTGGCACGGCGCCGCCTCCGCCGCCACCTGCGCCGGCTCCAGCCCCAGCCCCGGGCGGCGGAACGGCAGCCGGGGAGGAGCAACCGGGCTTCGACGTCGTCCCGGTTTATTTCGGCACCGACCGCGCCGAGGCATCGACGGAAAAGCGGCTCGATTTCGGTCCCGATCGGGGCCGCAAGCTGACGCTCGGTCAGGCGCTCGTCACCGTCCCGAAGTCGCACGTTCAGCCGACGATCGAACGCCCGTGGGTGATCAAGGTCCCCTATTTCGACGTGACGATCTATGAGGAAGCGGAAGACCCCGACAAGCATTTCACCATGAAGGAGTTGAAGACCCAGACGCGGGAGGAGTTCCTCGCAGTGGTGCGCGAGCGGCTGGCAAAATCGGAGCGCTACAAGGATCACGCGCTCGTCTTCATTCACGGCTACAACACCACCTTCGACAACGGGATCTATCGCACGGCCCAGATCGCTTACGATCTCAAGTTCGATGGGGCGCCGTTTCACTACAGCTGGCCCTCGGGCGGCGGTCTTTCCAGCTACACCTACGACCGCGAGAGTTCCGGCCAGTCCGAGCCCTACATGCGCCAGTTCTTCGATCTGGTGATCAAGGAGAGCGGCGCAAA
>JBLMYE010000142.1:0-3388 GCA_050258115.1 Deltaproteobacteria bacterium
GTGGTTCGCGAGGCCCGAGGCCTGAAGCACGCTCTCATGTCGTTGCGTGATATCGAAACACAGGCGCCGGGTGATGCCGTCGTGGCCAACATGGCGCTCAGCGCGCGCCTCATCGCGGCCGCCGCCCTGATGCGCAAGGAAAGCCGTGGCGGACATTTCCGTAGTGACTATCCGCAAACGTCCGGCCGGGCGGGCAAGCGCACATTCATGACGCTCGACGATCTGAAAGCAATCGAAGCGGCCTGTTCGCCGCGGTCGCGCAAACGCGCGGCCCTGGAGCTGTCGCTGTGATCCTGCCGCGGCTGCCCAGACAAGCCGTTCAAAAGGCCATTTCGGATGCCCTTGCCGAGGATCTCGGACTTTCCGGGGACATCACGACGGATGCCACCGTGGCGCGGGATGCGACGGCCGTCGCGGTGATCGCATCGCGGCAGGACGGGGTCATCTCCGGCCTGGACCTGGCCGCAGCAGCATTCGCGGCCCTCGATGACGGCGTTCGCTTCGCTGTCGTTTCGCCGGACGGTGCGCGCGTGGAAAAAGGCGACATCGTTGCCCGGGTTTCCGGCAGCGCGCGCGCGATCCTCACGGCGGAGCGTGTCGCACTCAACTATCTTGGCCGCCTCAGCGGTATCGCAACTCTGACGCGCCGCTACGTCGACGCGGTCAACGGGACCGGGGCCGCAATCGTGGATACCCGAAAGACGACGCCCGGCCTGCGCGCGTTCGAAAAATATGCCGTGCGGTGCGGCGGCGGCAGGAACCACCGGACAGGGCTGTTCGATGCCATACTGATCAAGGACAACCACATCATCGCGGCCGGGGGAATCGACGCCGCCATCGAACGAGCCCGCGTCTATGCCGGTCACATGGTGAAAGTGGAAGTCGAGGTCGATACGCTGGAACAACTTGCCCGCGTCATGGAACACCGGGTCGATGCCGTACTACTCGACAATATGACGCCCGCAACATTGCGCGAAGCGGTGCGCATGGTCGCGGGACGCGCGTTGACCGAAGCCTCCGGCGGCGTCAATCTCTCCACAGTTCGGTCCATTGCAGAAACGGGCGTCGATATCATCTCGGTCGGCGCCCTGACGCATTCGGCGCCCGTGCTCGATCTCGGGCTCGACTTCGCGTAACGGGCCGGTCAGAGGCGTGGCCCGTTAATCATGCGGCGGAGAAAGCTTGTTTTAGCCGCAATCATATCCCAAGTGCAGACGGGTCTGGACGGGCGTGGCGCGGGCGCTTTGCAGACGTGACTGGCGAGGAACTCCATGACCTACATCGTCATCTGGGGACTTACGGCGATTGCGGCGGCGATCATCGGCGGCCTCACGGCTGCGATGAAAAATCGCGACTACTCGTCGTGGGCGGCGTGGTGTTTCTTGTTTCCCCCTTTCGTGATCGCCATTCTGCTGACGCCGAAGAATTCGGGGCCGCCGCCTCAGCGCCGTCGCCTGGGCGATGACGGCGATCCCGACCGCAGCATGCTGTAGTCCCCCGGTCAGATTGTGCCGCGCCGGCGTGCGGTGATCGCCGCGCGGGCGGCGGCGAGACGCGCAATGGGCACCCGGAACGGCGAGCAGGAGACATAGTCGAGCCCGAGAGCGTGGAAGAAGGCGACGGAATGAGCATCGCCGCCATGCTCTCCGCAGATACCGATCTTCAGACCCGGCCGGCCGGCGCGCCCCTCTGTCACTCCGATCCGGATCAGTTCTCCTACTCCCGGCTCGTCGATCGAAATGAACGGATCGCGGTCGAAAATTCCCTTGCCGGCGTAATTGGAAAGAATAGGCGACGCATCATCGCGTGAGAGGCCGAGACAGGTCTGCGTCAGGTCGTTGGTGCCGAAGGAAAAGAATTCAGCGCCATCGGCGCCTTCGCTCAGTTCCCGTGCCCTCAATGCCGCGCGCGGCAATTCGATCATGGTGCCGATCTGGTAGGAGAGGCGGCAAGCGTGCTGCGCTTCGATCATATGAGCCGTGTTCCTGATAACGCCGGCCAGAATGTCGAATTCCCGGCGAAATGCGACGAGCGGAATCATGATCTCGGGCTTTACCGGGCGGCCGAGAGTCTTTTCAGCCTCGATCACCGCCTCGAAGATCGCGCGGGCCTGCATCTCGGTTATTTCCGGATAGCGGATGGCGAGGCGGCATCCACGAAATCCGAGCATGGGATTGAATTCAGAAAGTTCGGCGATGCGGGTCTTCAGCCGCTCCAGCGTAATGCCGAGCGCCTCGGCGATGGGACCGAGCTCCGCCTCGTGACGCGGCAGGAATTCGTGCAACGGCGGATCGAGAAGACGAATGGTGACGGGGTCTCCCTCCATGATGCGGAAGAGCTCGACGAAGTCGGAGCGTTGCATGGGCAGGATCTTGGCGAGGGCTGCGCGGCGGCCTTTCTCGTCGCCGGCACAAATCATCTCGCGCATCGCGAGAATCCGCGACGCATCGAAGAACATGTGTTCCGTGCGGCAGAGGCCAATGCCTTCTGCCCCGAGCTTGCGGGCCTGAACGGCATCGCGCGGCGTGTCGGCATTGGCCCGCACTTTCAGGCCACGAAAGGTATCCGCCCAGGCGATCAGCGTCGCGAAGTCCGGCGAAAGCTCGGGCTGCTTCATGGCAACGGCGCCCGCAAGAACTTCGCCCGACGTTCCGTCGATCGTGATGAGATCGCCACGACTGAACGTGCGTGTTGCCGTGCGCACTGTTCCCTGTGCGAGGTCGATGCGGATGGCGCCGGCGCCGGAGATGCATGGAAGGCCCATGCTGCGCGCAACGACGGCCGCGTGGCTAGTGAGCCCTCCACGCTGGGTCAGCACGCCGACGGACGCGCTCATGCCGTTGATGTCTTCCGCGCTCGTCTCCACGCGAACGAGGATCACACGGCGGCCCTGCGCGCGCATCACTTCGGCTTCGTCGGATGTGAGAACGATTTCGCCGGTGGCCGCGCCAGGGGAAGCGGGCAGGCCGCGCGCGATCACGTCCTTTGCGACGCCCTCTTCGATACGCGGATGCAGCAGGTGCGACATGGCTTCGGGCTCGACCATCATGACCGCTTCATCGCGGGAAATGACGCCCTCGCTGACAAGATCGACGGCAATCTTCAGCGCCGCCTCTGCCGAGCGCTTGCCCGACCTAGTCTGGAGCATCCAGACCTTGCCCTCCTGGATGGTGAACTCAACGTCCTGCATGTCGCGACAATGCGTTTCCAGCCGCGCGAAGATGTCCTTCAGCTGCGCGAAGGCATCCGGCATGGCCGTTTCAAGCGAGGCATCCTTTGCTTTGAATTCGGCTCTGGCCTTCTCGGTGAGCCGCAGAGGCGTGCGCGTGCCGGCGACAATGTCCTCGCCCTGGGCGTTGGGCAGATATTCACCGTAGATCTCGCGGGC
>JBLMYE010000143.1:0-16509 GCA_050258115.1 Deltaproteobacteria bacterium
GGAGCTTCTGATTTCAGAAAAGAACGTCGACGGACGCGGCGTCGAGATTTCGCGCGACAACGTCAATGCCTGCGTCGCCCGAGGTCACTCGGTCATCCAGGGCGACGCCGACCAGGACCTCTCCGGCTATCCCGACAAGGCCTTCGATTACGCGATTCTGTCGCTCACCATTCAAGCGACGCGACAGCCCAAGACGGTTCTCGAAAATCTGCTTCGCATCGGCCGCCGGGCTATCGTTTCTTTTCCGAACTTCGGCCACTGGAAGATCCGCACAAGCCTGCTCTTCACCGGCCGCATGCCACGCACACCGAACCTTCCGGAAACCTGGTACGAGAGCCAGGACTCGCACCTGTGCACCATCAAGGATTTTTCCGATCTCGTGGCTCTGGTGGATGCCGAGGTGGAAGACGCCGTCGCGTTCAACAGCAGGGGACAGCGCCTGGCGATCAAAAACTCGCTGTCGCTGCAAAACCTGCTTGGCGAAAAGGCGGTGTTCCTTCTCGCCCCGCGATCGAAGCGCTGATCAGCGGAACATGGTCTTGCGCGAAGGAGCTTCCCGGCGGATCGCAACGAGTTCGCTGAGGGCTCGAACGGCCGCTCGCTTGCCTCCGATCGGAGCCATCACTTCCTTGCGCGCCTCGACGAGAAGAACGCCGCCGAACCCCGGCCATAGCGTTCGTCCCACCCGTTCCCAGACGAGGGCCGATTTGAGAACGATCCCACGATTTATCGGCGGCATGTGCAGAGCCGTACCCCAGGACACCGGTGTGAACAGGCTCTCGACCAAAAGCCGCTCGAGCTGTGATCGGCTGTACGGCCGCCCATGTCCGAACGGCGTCGCATCGATCCGCGCCCAGACACTGCGCCGGTTCGGCGTGACGATCAGCAAGCGGCCCTCCGGCACAAGCACACGCCAAACTTCTCTGAGAAGGGTAGCCGGCCGGTCCGCTGCTTCCAGACTGTGAACGAGCAGCAGCCGGTCGACTGAATTGTCCGGCAAAGGCAAGTGGCGGTCTTCGACCAGCACACTGAGGAGCGGTCCCGCCGACGGCCATACCAGCGCGCCCTGCGTCTCGGGCATCAAGGCGGCCACCCGGGCGGCATCCTGGCGGAACGAACCCAGGTAGGGCACGCCATACCCGAGCCCCACCACCGTACCCCCCCGCACGCCACGCCAGCGCGCACGCACGTCGGCCCCCACGATCCGCCGAACCGTCAGTCCGAGCGGCGTCTGGTAGAAGTCTCTGAGATCGACGACGTCGAGGTCCATGGTCACCAAAGCTGTCGGCACACCATACCGGCCAGCCGCCGCGCGCACTATAGCCGTCTCCGGTTAGGCTTTCCTGTGCGCCTTGTTGCATCGCGACTGCATTGACTGCCCGGCTTCGGCGGCTACTCTCTGCCAGCCGCCAATCCGGCGTCCAAAGCTTGACCCGCCACATTCGCAGCATGTCCACCTTCGAAATTCACACCTTCCTCTGCCGTAAAGACAACATCGGCGTCCTCGTGCACGCGCCCGATGGATCGACGGCGTCCATAGACGCTCCCGACGCCGCGGCCGTGGAAGCGGCGCTGGCCGAGAAAGGATGGTCGCTGTCCCATATCCTGGTCACGCACCATCACGGGGACCATACCGCCGGCAATCTGGAACTGAAGGAGAAGACCGGCTGCCGCATCGTCGGCCCCCGACTCGAAGCGGCTCGCATACCGGGCATCGACGTGGAAGTGGAAGACGGCGACTCCCTCCTGCTCGGCGGCCACCGCGTGGACGTGATTGGTACGCCGGGCCACACGATGGGGCACATCACTTATTTCATGCCGGACGACCACGCGGCGTTCGTCGGTGATACGCTGTTCGTTATGGGCTGCGGTCGCGTGCTCGAAGGCAATCACGAAATGATGTGGCACTCGCTATGCCGGATCGCTGGGCTTCCGCCCGACACGCGCATCTATTGCGGCCACGAATACACCGTCGCGAACGCGCGCTTCGGCTTGACGGTCGAGCCCGACAACGCGCTGCTGCGTCATCGTCTCGAAAAGGCCGAAGAGACCGTCGCGGCTGGCGCTCTGAACGTACCCACCCTTCTCGAGCAGGAATTACGCACTAACGTGTTCCTCCGTCCGCACAATTCGGAGACACGTCGGCGTTTCGGCATGGGCGCGGTGGCGGACTGGCGCGTATTCGCTGAACTGCGAGAGCGGAAGAACAGAGCATGACGGTCGCGCAGCAGATCCCTCCCGAAGCGCGGCGCCTGATCGAAACTCTGGACCTTTCCCCGCATCCCGAAGGCGGTTTCTACCGGGAGACGTTTCGCGATGCCGCTGCCGACGGGGCCGGACGCTCGCGTTCGACCGCCATTTACTTCCTGCTTTTGTCGGGTCAGGTTTCGAGATGGCACACCGTCGACGCGGTCGAGATGTGGCACTGGTACGCCGGCGCCCCACTCGAGCTTGGTCTTGCCGAACCGGGACGCCGCGCCACCCGGCTGACGCTCGGTTTCGATCCCCAGTCGGGCATTCTGCCCCAGGCCGTCGTGCCGGAGGGGTGGTGGCAGCAGGCGCGCAGCCTCGGCGATTGGACACTCGCTGGTTGCACTGTTGCCCCAGGCTTCAACTTCGAGGGTTTCCAGCTGGCGCCGGCCGGGGCTGAACCGCCACTCCCGCAACTCTGAACGGCGGATTGTGGCCGCCGAACTTTTTCCACTACTAAATGGATCGCAGCTTCCGAATTAAACATCTGAAATTAAAGGATTTCCCATCCGCGCGTCCGCACGGGGCCGAACCATCCTTGCCGCTCCAATACGACTCATAAACAGTGAGCCGCAACGTACTGATTCGCCGGACGGGGGTTGAGAATATGAAGGCCCAGGCACCTGGACCGCTGCTGAGCACCATTTTCATCGACTACGATAATGTCTATCTGTCGCTCAAGAGAAAGAACGAGGACGCAGCCAAGCGTTTCGCGAAGGATGCCGGTGTTTGGCTCCGCGAAATCGAAAGCGGGCGCCTCATCACGTCGACCAACGGGCTTGCAGCAACCGGGCCGCGCCGCATCGTTATGAACCGCTGCTATGGCAATCCGGTCCCCCGCCGCAATGCCTCCGACAACGCGACGGACATGAACTCCTTTCCCTTCGTCCGGCATCACTTCCTGCGGGCAGGCATGGAGGCAATCGACTGCCCGCCCCTGACATCGCAGCTCAAGAACTCCGCCGACATCCGAATGGTCATGGATGTACGCGACCTCCTGGGGCACGACACCTATTTCGACGAATTCATTATTCTTTCCGGCGACGCCGACTTCACCCCGCTGCTTCATCGCTTGCGCGCCCACGCGCGCCGCACGGTGGTTTTTGCCAACGACCATACGGCGGCCCCGTACACTGCAATCGCCGACGGTGAGATCCGCGAGTCGAACCTGATCAGCCTGCTCCTGGAAGGCACCGCCACCACCGCGGAGCCCGAAACTACATCTGCGATCGCTGCACCGGCGAACGCTCCAACGCTTGAGACCGTGCGCCGGGAGATTCTGGCGGAGGTAGTAAGCTGGGTGAAAAGCGCCGGTCAGCCGGTTCCGCTGGAAGCCCTGGCCGATCGCGCCGTTCGCACCTTGGGCCATGACCGGACCGTGGGCACCGGCTGGGCAGGAGCGGGAAGCTTCAGCAATCTACTGACGAAGGGCCTGCCCGCCGAGATCCGCCTTTCGGATCAGCCGCCTTATTATGTCTTCGACGCGAGCCGCCAGCTCCCGCCTCAGGCAGAAGCGCGCCGGACTCTGCCGCAACGCGAGCCTGCGCCGCGGACAGAGCAGCGCCCGGAGCCCTCCCTCCCTTTGCCGCCTCGCGACGCCCGCCTCGACACGCGCGACAACCGTGCACCGTCAGCCTCGCCGGATCTGCTGTCCACGCCGGCACGCAGTCCTTTGAGCGCGCCGCCTGCCAGTGCTCCGGCTCCCTCGGCCCGCGAGTCCCTTCCGGCATCCCGCCCTGCAGCATCGCAGCAGGTGTCTCAGCCACAGGCCGCCACGCCCGCACCGCGTGCGGAAGCCCAGACCATCCATCAGTCGATCACGCGGATCCACGAGGCGTGCCAGGCACCGCCCCTCGCGCCGCCGGAGTATCGCGCTCTGTTCGAGGTCATGGCCCAGGAGATCAACGCCAACGGGCTGACCGGCGCGCAGACGTTGACCAATATCAGCCAGCGCGCGGCCGACCTCGGCGTCACCGTCAAGCGCGACGACGTGCGCTTCGTGCTTGAGGTCGTCAGCGAAACGGACCCTTGGTTCGAGCAGGGCGCTTCGGCGAACCTGTTCGCGAGCCGGTTCCGCAACTTCGTCATCGCACGCTGCCGCAGCCAGGGCCTCCAGCTGTCCGCCGAAGAACTCGACCTGATCGACGCCTGGTTCGGCGGTTCCCCGATGGCACAGCGCCCTCCGCTTGCAACACCGCAGGCACGCCCGGCGGAGACCGCCTTCAATCCGGCACCGGCGCCGGCGCGCACATTGGCACCGTCGTTTGGCCAGGAAAGCCAGGACCGTTGGTGGGGCGCCGAGGAAGGCCGTCAGTACGCAACAAACCCGGCGGACGGCCAGGATGATCAGTTGCCGCTCATCGTGCGCAACCGCTTACGCGGCTGAGCCGCTCCGAAAGAAAAAACGCCCCGGCAAAATTGCCGGGGCGTTTTTACTTGTGGAGTGCAGAACCTCGATCAGGCGAAGTACTGACCGCCGTTGGCAGTGATCGTCGAGCCGGTGATGAAGCCGGCGTCGTCGGATGCAAGGAACACCACGCAGCGAGCGATCTCATTGGGTTCGCCGAGTCGGCCGACGGGAATCTGCGGAAGAATGCTCTTCTCCAGCACGTCCTGCGGAATGGCTTTCACCATCTCCGTTGCGATGTAGCCGGGGCAGATCACGTTGACCGTGATTCCGGCGCGTGCGCCTTCCTGGGCCAACGCCTTGGTGAAGCCGATGTCGCCTGCCTTGGACGCCGAGTAGTTCACCTGACCCATCTGGCCCTTCTGGCCGTTGATCGATGAGATGTTGATCACGCGGCCGAACTTGCGGCTGCGCATTCCTTCCCAGACGGGACGCGTCACGTTGAAAAGGCCATTGAGATTTGTTCCGATGACCGCATCCCAATGCTCCTTCGTCATCTTGTGGAACATCACGTCACGCGTGATGCCCGCATTGTTGACGAGGACGTCGATTGGTCCGAGATCCTTCTCGACCTGTTTGACGGCCTTTTCGCTGGCCTCGTAGTCTGAGACGTCGAACTTGTAGACGGGAATACCGGTTTCCACCTGGAACTGCTGGGCCGCCGCGTCATTACCGGCGTAGCTCGCTGCGACGCGATACCCTGCATTCTTGAGTGCGACCGAAATCGCGTGACCGATACCGCGTGTTCCACCGGTGACGAGGGCCACTCGTGCCATGCTGATCCTCCCTGGAGTCTGTGTCTGAAATGGACGTGTATGAGGCGGGTAAGAAGAAACCGGGCCCGCTCTCCTTGGAGGCGGGCCCGGTGTAAGTCCGTCTTGGCGTCAGTCGCGAGCGAGGCAGACCGCGATGCCCATGCCGCCGCCGATGCAAAGCGTGGCAAGCCCCTTCTTCGCGTCGCGACGCTGCATCTCGTAGAGAAGAGTCGTGAGAACGCGTGCGCCCGAAGCCCCGATGGGATGACCGATTGCGATGGCTCCGCCGTTGACGTTCACCTTTTCCGTATCCCAACCCAGGCCCTTGTTCACCGAGATCGCCTGAGCCGCGAACGCTTCGTTCGCTTCGATGAGATCGAGATCCTTGACCGTCCAGCCGGCTTTCTCGAGCGCCTTCTTGGAAGCCGGGATCGGTCCCGTGCCCATGATCGAAGGATCGACGCCGGCCTGCGCCCAGGACGCGATGCGAGCCAGCGGTTTCAGCCCGCGCTTCTTGGCTTCTGCCGCCGTCATCAGAACGACGACTGCCGCGCCGTCGTTGATACCGGAGGCATTCGCGGCCGTCACCGTGCCTTCCTTGGGATCGAACGCCGGACGCAACTTCGCAACGCTGTCCAGCGTCACGCCTTCCTTGATGTACTCGTCGGTATCGACGACCGTATCGCCCTTCTTGCCCTTGATCGTGACCGGCGCAATCTCGTCCTTGAATTTCCCGGCCTTGCGAGCGGCCTCAGCCTTGTTCTGAGAAGCGACGGCGAACTTGTCCTGTTCCTCGCGCGTGATCTGCCACTGCCGCGCGACGTTCTCCGCGGTCGTGCCCATGTGATAGTTATTGAAGCTGTCCCAAAGGCCGTCGCGAACCATGGTGTCGATGAGCTTGCCATCGCCCATCTTCGTGCCTTCGCGCATGTGAATCGCATGCGCGGACTGGCTCATGCTCTCCTGGCCGCCGGCGACGACGACCGTAGCAGCCCCCGTCTGAATCTGCTGAGCGCCGAGCGCGACCGCCCGAAGCCCCGAACCGCAGATCTGGTTGACGCCCCAGGCGGGAGCGTCGACCGGAATACCCGCCCCGATGGACGCGCGGCGCGCCGGGCCCTGACCTTGTGCTGCCGTGAGCACCTGGCCGAGGATCACTTCCGACACGTCGCCCGGCTGCACGTTGGCGCGCTGGAGCGCTGCCTTGATCGCGATTGTGCCCAGTTCGTGCGCGGGGAGCGACGCCAGCGAGCCGCCGAAAGACCCGACGGGCGTACGCGCAGCACTGACGATAACGATATCGGTATCCTGGCTCATTGAGATCCGGCCTCCTCCCGGGGGTGAAAGGGTCTTCAGGGATGGGTCGCGGCACTGTTTCGTTTGGCATTCTTCCAGCCGCGCCGTGGGAAACCCATAGCAGCAACCTCAACAGGACCGCAAATGCCCGACCGGGCGGCAAATGAGCCCAAAGTTCGCGCAGGAAGGTCTGGCATCGTCCCTTGACCGTGTGTTACGATGACGCACCGCAAAAAGCTGGATACCGTCGGAATGTCCCCACTCAACAAGCCCGAACAGCAGCAAGAGAAGCGCGAAGCGATCGTCATCAAGAAGTATGCGAACCGGCGGCTCTACAATACTGAGACGAGCCAGTACGTGACGCTCAATGATCTTGCAGGGATGGTCCGGGCCGATAAGGACTTCGTGGTTTACGACGCCAAGACCGGCGACGACCTCACGCACTCCGTACTGACCCAGATCATAGTGGAGCAGGAGAGCCGCAACGACGGGCAGAACATGCTGCCGACGCCGTTCCTGCGCCAGCTCATCCGTTTCTATGACGACCAGATCGGCCGGATGGTCCCGAGCTATCTTCAGTTCAGCCTGGAAAACCTCGTCAAGGAACAGGAGAAGATCCGCTCTCAGTTCACCGCTGCTTTCACCAACCCCGCTGCGGCGTTCGAGGCCTATCAGGAGCAGGCCCGCAAGAACATGGCGATGTTCGAGCAGGCCGTGGCCATGTGGACCTCGTTCGGCGCAGCTGCCCAGCCGGGTGCCAGAACCCCTGAGGCGGCGTCTGCCAGCGACAAGCCAAAGATCGAGGCGGTCGCGGCCCCGGCCCAGCGCGATGAGATCTCGGAACTGAAGTCCCAGCTCGAATCCATGCAGCGCAGTCTGGAAAAACTGACCAAGGATCGCACCTAGAAGGCGCCCTCGCGGCGTTCGGCAGCTTTTCGTGACCGGCGATCAGACTGAGGCCGCGCTTTCATACTGATCGGCGAGGATGGGCTGGCCGAAATGGTAGCCCTGAAGGTAGTCGATGCCGGCGCGTGAGAGAAAGCGCGCGGCCTGCTCGTCGCCGACCCATTCCGCCACGGTCTCGAGTTTGAAGTTCCGCGCAAGTTCGACCATCGTGCGGATGAACGCCTGATCGGCCTGATCCGCCATTAGGTCCTTCACGAATGCGCCGTCGATCTTCACCATGTCGACTTGCAGCGCCTTGAGGTTCTTGAACGAGGTGTATCCGGCGCCGAAGTCGTCGATGGCGATACGGCAACCGAGTTCCCGCAGCGTGTCGACGAACGACTTCATCATGTCCATATCGACGATGACGCTGGTCTCCGTGATTTCCACGATCAGCCGCCGCGTGAGCGCGGGGTCGTCGGCGGTCAGCCGCTGCAGGGTCGCGAGCCATTCGGGGTCGTTGGCCGTCAGGCTCGAAACATTCACCGACAGCGTAAGCTCGGGATGACGCTTCAAGAGCGCCAGCGCCATCTCGAGAGTACGCTTGTCGATCAGCCGCGATAACCCCAGCTGTTCGGCAATCTCTATGAAGTGCCCCGCGGACACGAGTTCACCGTCGGCCCGCTCCATTCGCAGCAGACACTCGTAGATCTCCGGACGCCCGGAGCGCGCCGACACCATCGGCTGCAGCGCGAGGCGCATCCGTCCCGCATCCAGCGCCGAAATCACTTCATCGATCATCGCGATGTTGCGCTGCCGGATCCGGTCGGATGCCGAGTTGGGTTCGTATGCGACGAAGCCCTCCAGACGGCGCTGCTTGGCCTTGTCGAGCGCCTGCAACGCTGAACTCAAGGCTTGGTGCACCGTCTGCGCATGATCCAGAAGAACCACGCCGCCGATCGACACCGTCGCCTGCACCTGAATACCGCTCGTCCGGATCGTCAGGTCGCGAACCACGCGCATGAAACGGTCGGCCGCGACCTTCATCGCGCCCGGCCCGCAATCGTAAAGGATGATCCCGAACTTGTTTGCCGAATAGCGCCCGAGCGTATCTCCGCGCCGCAGCTTGCTGCGGATCGCGCCGACCACGGCGCTGATGACCTCGTCACCGACGTGGTGGCCGAAGGTTTCGTTGACGATCGCGAGATTGTTGACCGCGATCATGAGCAAGCCGGCCTGACTGCGGGAACGGGAGCAGCGAAGGATCACCGCGTTGAGCGCGTCCGTAAGCCGCGAGCGATTGAGTTGCCCCGTCAGTTCGTCATGATCGTTGCGGTAGAGAAGCCGTTGCTCCTCGATGTAGCTGTCGGCGACGATGCGGACCACGCCCCGCGCGCACTTCGGCTTTCCGTCCTCGTCCGCCCACCACCGGCCGCGATCTTCAACCCAGACGGGCGTCGATCTGCGTCCCTGCGGGGCGATGCGATATTGAAGATGATAGGGTGCTCCGCCTGCCGGCAGTTTGTCCGTTTCTTTCTGAAAGACCTGCGCGCGCTCCTCACAGTGTTCGGGCGCGATCAGAGCAGCATACTTTTCACCCGAATCGATGCTCGCCGTATTTGCAATCCGGAAAACGGCCGCCGCGTTTTCGGCCCAAATCAGGCTGTCGCTGACCAGGTCCCACGAATACTCGGCCTCATCGGCGGTCGCGAGCAGTCCATGGCCACGTTCGGCCGTCACCGCAGGCTTACCGATGACGGTATCCATCCCCGGTTCGCCATCGACGTGCGAAGGCCTCAGCGACTGTTCGGTCTTGCTCACAGGGAGTTACCGTGCCCGTGCGTCTTCGAAGTGGGACGGTCGGCTGACCGGCCCCACCCTCGCAGACTAGGCGCAATTTCCTAAAAACAGCTTGAAAGGACGTCTTCAGACCTTGAACAAACGGCCCGGCGGTCGCGCGCCGAGCCGTCGATGCCATCCACAAACTTAAAGAAAATCTCTATAGATATCAGGCGCTTATTGGTCGGTGCCGAAGCCGATATCTCTCTTTGCGACGCGAATTCCGATGGTAAATCCGGCGATGACGTCGATCATGGCCATCATCATGAGGAGGAAAAAGACCGAGCTCGCGGCCTGGTTGACCAGCAGGAACTGGACGAGGAAGGCGATGAAAACAAGCATTGACAGTCCATGGTCGATCATGGAGGCCGTGCCGGTATAGGTCGCCTTCACGATCTCGATGAAGAGCATGACCACGCCGATAAGGAGCAGCAAATCACCCCAGGTGAACTTCCACACGCCCCCACTGATCATCGTAATCCCGTTCTCCACCAGGGGAGCCGAAAGATCGACGCCGGTCAGCATGAACAAGTTGTAGAGAATAAACGGAATGATCGTGAGCGGCAGTGCAGCGAGCGACATCGTAGCCTCCCCTTTTGGCGTCCCCCCAGGTAACAGGACCCGGCGGGGCCAACTTAGCAGGTTCGCCGCCCGCCGCGACGCCTATCCGACGCCCGCCGCGCCAAGCGGCCAGAGCACCGGGTACAGCGGCGGACGGTGGCCGAGCTTAAGCTTCGGCCTTCGCCGGCAGAACCTGCCGGCCTTTGTATTTACCGCTCTTCAGATCGATGTGATGGGGCCGGCGGCGCTCACCGCTCTCCTTGTCTTCCACGTATGCCGGGCGCGTCAGTGCGTCGTGCGACTGGCGCTGGCCCTTCTTCATGCGCGAGACTTTTTTCCTCGGTACGGCCATTGAAACTTCTCCGCTCGTTCGTTCAGGTGAGGCGGAATTCCCAGCGGAGATGAGGCGAGGCCTCTGAAAACGCTAGTGAATTTGCCCTATTGGGTTGGCCTCCAAGTGCCCGGCGATACGCAACGGAAAAACGTTGCGGCGCGGTCAGGTCCAGGCCACAGAGCGCGCCTTATACTACAAACCTCCGTCTGCGCCAGCCCTCTTCTTCACGGTCGTCTGCCAGTCCGTCGGCCGCTTGTCGTCCCGCTCGGTTCGCGCGGGCCGCTGCCGCCCGGCCATGGCGCAGTCGGCCACCTCGGGACCGGCCGCCCGCATCCGGGACTGGATTACGGAAGCTTTGCGCGCAGTCCGCGTGCTCGGATCCCCCGCATCGCGCAGGATCGGGTTCGGCAGCGCCGCAGCCAATAGAGCCGCCTCGCGTTCGCTGAGCCGCGACGCCGGCTTGTCGAAGTGGTGCCGCGCAGCCGCCTCCGCGCCGAACACCCCAGGCCCCCATTCGGCGATGTTGAGATAGATCTCGAGCATCCGCGATTTCGGCCAGACCGTTTCCGCGGCCACCGTCAGCGGAATCTCGACCGCCTTGCGCAGGTAGCTCTTCGATTGGGAAAGAAACAGGTTCTTGATGACCTGCATCGAGATCGTACTGGCGCCCCGCGCGATCTTTCCTTCCCCCGCCTGTTCCAGCGCCTTCTCGATTGCCTCGATTTCGACCCCGTAGTGATCGCAGAACCCCCAGTCCTCCGAGACCACGACCGCACGTAGCAGGTTCGTCGAAATGTCTTCGATCGGAACCCAGTCCTGCTCGATCTTCGTTCCTGTGAGCCACTGATAGGCGATGAGCGTCGTGATCGGTGGATTGACGAAGCGATAGACGAGAATGAGGAAAAGCACCGTCGCGAAGTAGGCGACGACGGCCAGACCCGCTAAGCGCAGCGCTCGACGCCAAGTCCACGGTCCCGAGAGCCAACCGGCGGGCGTTCCAACGGCCTGTACTCCCGCCGCGCTGCGAGCAGCATCCGGCGACGTCTGGTCCGCCGCGCCGCCGGGAGCGAAGCGGCCTGCCTCGAGCCGCATGCCTTCCGGTACCTCCGGCGGCGGATTGAAGGAAGGTTCGATGCGAAGCGGCACGTCGGCCGGCCGTTCCGGTAGGACGCGATCGTCGGCCTGGGGGACATAGGCGAGGGGTGACGCCCCTCCTGAGCCGGGTGCAGGAGAGCGAGGCCCGTGGCCGGTCTCCCGGCTCTCCCCGGCGGATGGGAGAAGACGGAGCGCCGGAATTTCACGCACAATACGCTGAATGGCGGCCGCGATCAGCGCGTTGGCATCGGCACCGTCCTGGGCCGGCGGCGCAGATGTGGACGGGGAACGATCATCGTTGGACCGCCCCCTCTCGCCTGCCTGTTCGTCAACGGTCACCTGGGCGCACCCTCGCTTGATCTCGTGCGCCTTGCGCACCAGTCGAACAGGGCCGGCCGCCCTGTCGCTCCGCTCTCCGGTTGATGATAAGGCTTTTGCCCCGCGCCCGCCCGTTGAACTGCCGACTAGGTAAGTCCTGAATGACCTTCGCGCAAAGCCTCGCCGCTGCCGCCAGCCTGACCGAAGCCACGCTGGACCGCATTCTGGCGGAAAAAAACCTGATCGGCGAAGCACCTGAACCCCAGTCGGGACGTTTGATCGCGGCCATGCGCCATGCCGTGCTTGGTGGGGGCAAGCGGGTCCGTCCCCTGCTCGTGATCGAAAGCGCGGCAATGTTCGGCGTCGCGCCCGAGAACGCTGCTTTAACCGCGGCCGCTCTGGAACTGGTCCACTGCTACTCCCTGGCCCACGACGACCTGCCTGCCATGGACAACGACGAACTGCGCCGCGGTCGCCCGACCGTCTGGAAAGCCTATGACGAGTGGACGGCCATCCTGGCGGGCGACGCACTCCTCACTCTTGCGTTCGACGTCCTCGCACGCCCCGAAAATCATCCAGACGCCGCCGTACGCATCGCTCTCGTTTCGAGCCTTGCCCGCTCCTCGGGTGTCGCGGGCATGGTGGGCGGGCAGGCTCTCGATCTCATGGCCGACAAGCTCGGCGATCCGTCCGCGCCGACCGTCGAACACATCCGGCGCTTGCAGGCCATGAAGACGGGGGCGCTTCTGGTCTTCGCATGCGAAGCCGGCGCCATCCTCGGCCGCGCGAGCGAAAAGGAACGAAAGTCGCTGATCGAATTCGGAACGGCACTCGGTTTTGCTTTTCAAATCGCGGACGACCTGCTCGACGCCGAAGGCGACGCGGCGACCGTCGGCAAGGCCGTTGCGAAAGACGCCGCAGCCAATAAGGCAACGCTCGTTTCGCTCATGGGCATCCCCGCCGCGAAGGACATGCTCGCACGAACGGAAGCGGCCGCAGGCGAGGCCCTGATGATTTTCGGCTCCAGGGCCGATGTCCTGCGGGACGCTGCCCACTTTGTCGTCACGCGAAAGAGTTAAGCCTCACACCGGCTTGCCGAGTGTGAGCAAACCAAAAACTCTCACACCGGCCTGCCGAGTGTGGGCCTAAGGCGCCCACCTGAGGAAGTTCGCGATCAGTCCCAGGCCGAGCGCCTGGCTTTTCTCCGGGTGGAACTGCGTCCCTGCGATGTTTCCATGCGAAATCAGCGCGGTCACCGGACCGCCATAGTCTGTTTCCGCAACGACATCCGCCCGATCGGCGGGTACGAAATGATAGGAATGTACGAAATAGGCGTGCAAACCCGAGGGCCCCGTCGACAAGCCGTCGAGCAGCGCATGACGGCGCACAGCCGAAAGAGTGTTCCAGCCCATGTGTGGGATCTTCAGCGCGGGATCGTTCGGTGTAATCGCGCGCACCTCTCCTTCGATCCAGCCGAGCCCCTCGGTCACTCCATGTTCCAGACCGCGCGTGGCGAGCAACTGCATACCGACGCAGATTCCCAGAAACGGTCGGCCTTTGCCGTGCACCGCCTCGTCCATCGCCGCCCGCATACCGGGCACGGCCTCGAGTCCCCGCCTGCAATCGGCAAAGGCGCCGACGCCGGGCAGCACCACCCGGTCGGCCGACCGGACGGCCTCCGGATCAGCCGTCACGACGATTTCGCTCGCGCAACCCGAATCCCGTGCCGCACGCTCGAAAGCCTTCGCCGCGGAGTGGAGATTACCGGAACCGTAGTCGATGATGGCGACGCGCTGCATTCGAAGGTCCGCTGCTGGGCCCACTAAGCCCGGCCGGAAAACAACCGGGGCCAGCCCGCCCAGGTGGGTTCAGGTCGGCTCTCCACCGCCGCCGGCGGTCCGTCCGCGGGATGGGCCGCAAGCCATGTGTCGAAAAAGCGCCGTTCGCATTCAGGCAAGTTACGCCCCGCCACTGTGCCCACATGCGTCCAGCCCCGGAAATTGAGCCACATGCGCTCCAGCGTCGACGCCTCGAAACCAAGATAGATGTTGAGGCCGATGATGAGCAGCGCAAACCAGGTTTCCAGGGCGTTGAAGTACCACAGTACGGCCGACGCGCCGATCGCGACCGCGAAGTAGGCGACGAGCGCCACCCATTGCCCCTTCACCGCCAGCCAGAACGGCGAGAACAGGGCCGCACCCCAAGAAAAGCCGTCGCGCACGAACACCAGCGAAGCGGCACGTTCGATCCGGTCCAGCGGAGGCTGCGGTGGCTCGTGTACGGTAAACACATCCACGTCCAGATTGTCCCTGGCCCGGAACAGCATCCAAATCATACGCTGAGCGTCCCCTTCGTCGACGGCACTCGCCCCGCCTGGCGCGGGTCTGCCGTGATGGCAGCACGCAAAGCCCGGGCCAGACCTTTGAAACAGGTTTCAACGATGTGGTGGTTGTTCTCTCCGTAAAGATTCTGAATGTGCAGCGTGATGCCGGCGTTCTGAGCAAATGCCTGGAACCACTCCCGGAACAGTTCGGTGTCCATCTCGCCGATCTTGTCGCGGGTAAACGTCACGTTCCAGATCAGATAAGGCCGTCCGGATACGTCAACGGCCACGCGCGTCAACGTCTCGTCCATCGGCAGATGCACGTCGGCGTAGCGCGTGATGCCCGTCTTGTCGCCGAGGGCCTTGGCCACAGCCTGACCGAGCACGATCCCGCTGTCTTCCGTGGTGTGGTGCAGATCGACGTGCAGGTCGCCCTTCGCCCTCAGCTTGATGTCGATGAGCGCATGCCGCGACAGCTGCTCCAGCATGTGATCGAGGAAGCCGATGCCGGTCTGGATTTCGAACGCACCCGTCCCGTCGAGATCGACCGTTGCCTGAATCTCGGTCTCTTTCGTTCGCCGCGAAATCGTCGCCTGCCGCTTCAAGCCTAGCCTCGTTTGTTTGCGGCGACCGGCGCCCCCGCGGGGAAGCGGCCGGCCGTGCCGGTTATCAGGCTTCGCTTACCAGTCTTTGGACATTCCTGCCAGCTTCGGTCACCTTGAACGCGACTTCTTGATTTACACGGCTCCGGCGCCTAGATCAGAAGCGCGATGAGCACAGACCCTTCCTCCGCCACTGTCCCAACTTGGCACGGCACGACGATCCTCACCGTCCGCAAGGGTGGCGAGGTCGTGATCGCCGGCGACGGGCAGGTGAGCCTTGGCCAGACGGTCATCAAGTCGAACGCCCGCAAGGTCCGCCGCCTGGGGCGCGGCGACGTGATCGGCGGCTTCGCCGGGGCGACAGCGGATGCGTTTACGCTGTTCGAGCGTCTCGAAGCCAAGATCGAGCTATACCCGGGACAACTGGCACGCGCGTGCGTCGAACTCGCCAAGGACTGGCGCACCGACCGCTATCTGCGCCGTCTGGAAGCGATGATGCTTGTCGCCGACAAGGACGTGACGTTGACTCTGACCGGGACTGGGGACGTGCTCGAACCCGAGTACGCCTGCATGGGCATCGGCTCCGGCGGCATGTTCGCACTGGCCGCAGCCCGCGCGCTGCTCGAACAGCCGCTGACGGCCGAAGAGATCGCACGCAAGGCCATGGGCATCGCCGCCGACATCTGCGTGTACACGAACTCAAATCTGGTGGTTGAAAAGCTCGCGGCGTCGAAGTGAGCCGTCCCCCGAAAGCGCGTGAACCATGAGCAACTTCTCTCCTCGCGAGATCGTATCCGAACTCGACCGGTATATCGTCGGCCAGAACGACGCCAAGCGTGCCGTCGCCATTGCCCTTCGCAACCGCTGGAGACGACAGCAACTCGAAGGCGACCTGAAGGACGAGGTGCTGCCGAAGAATATTTTGATGATCGGCCCGACCGGCGTCGGAAAAACGGAAATCTCGCGCCGTTTGGCTCGACTTGCCGGCGCCCCCTTCCTGAAGGTCGAAGCGACGAAGTTCACCGAGGTCGGCTACGTTGGCCGCGACGTGGAGAGCATCGTTCGCGATCTCGTCGAGGTTGGACTCGGCCTCATCAAGGAAGCCAAGCGCAAGGAAGTGCGCGCCAAGGCCGAAAAGAACGCCGAAGAACGCGTGCTCGATGCCTTGGTCGGGCCTTCGGCATCGCCCGCGACACGCGACAGCTTCCGGCGCAAGTTGCGCAACAACGAGCTGAACGGCAGCGAAATCGAGATCATGATCGCCGATACGGGCGGCGGCCTGCCGATGTTCGAAATTCCCGGTATGGGGCCCGGGATGGGCGGCGCCGGCATCAACCTTGGCGAGATGCTGCAGAAAGCCATGGGCGGCCGAATGAAATCGCGCCGCATGACCGTGCGCGACAGCTACGAAGTCCTGATTGCCGAAGAGAGCGACAAGCTCATCGACAATGAGAACCTTGCGACCGAGGCCATCCGGGCCGTCGAAAACTCAGGCATCGTCTTCCTCGATGAGATCGACAAGATCTGCTCTCGCGGCGACAATGTCCGCGGCGGTGCCGATGTGAGCCGCGAAGGCGTTCAGCGGGATCTTCTGCCCCTCATCGAAGGCACCACCGTCGCGACCAAATACGGGCCGGTCAAAACCGACCACGTGCTGTTCATCGCGTCGGGCGCCTTCCATGTGGCCAAGCCGTCGGATCTGTTGCCCGAACTTCAGGGGCGCCTGCCGATCCGTGTCGAATTGAAACCACTTTCGCGCGAAGATTTCCGTCGCATCCTGACCGAACCGGAAGCCTCCCTCATCAAGCAGTATGTCGCCTTGATGCAGACGGAGGGCTTGACCC
>JBLMYE010000144.1:0-3865 GCA_050258115.1 Deltaproteobacteria bacterium
GCAGGTCGCTTGCGCTGCCGTGGGCTGTGGGTTGCCGGAAACGGCGCCCGGCCTTATCTTTCCTTCCGTTGGTGCTGGACCAACCCGAAGCGCTTGCCCTCGGTAAGCCTTCGCGATCGGCAACGGAAAGGACCGAAGACCCGCACATGCCAACAACAGCTGGAGCAGCCCCGAAGGGTGCTTCGAAGGCCGCCAGGACCCAAGAAGGTCAAGGGGCGGCAGGTTCGGCCGCGCTATTGAAAGACGTCGTCCACTGGCTCGACGAAGCGAAGGCCGAGGAGATCGTCACCGTTGATCTCGCTGGCAAATCGTCCATCGGCGACTTCATGGTCATCGCATCGGGCCGCTCCGACCGGCACGTCGGCGCCATCGCCGATCAGCTGCGAAAAAAGCTGAAGGACGCCGGTTGCGCGTCCGTGCGCGTGGAAGGTCTGGAAGCATGTGACTGGGTCCTCATCGACAGTGGCGACATCATTGTTCACGTGTTTCGTCCCGAGGTCCGCGACTTCTACAACCTCGAAAAAATGTGGTCCGTCGAACGCCCGGCCGATGCGGCGCACTGATTGATCTGCGGCCCTAAGGTATCCTGAGGTCGCGCGGAGGACGCCCCATGCGCGTGGCGATTCTAGCGATCGGCCGTCTGAAGGACGACGCCGAGGCGTCGATCGTGGCGCGCTATACCAAGCGCTTCGATCAGACAGGACGGCCCGCGGGGCTCGGCCCCCTGTCGGTGTCCGAACTACCCGAAAGCCGCGCGGCAACGGCCGCCGAGCGCAAGGCCGACGAGGCATCCCGTCTGCTGAAAGCTGCCGGCCCGGCGGCGCTTGTGGTGCTCGAGGTCTCGGGCCGGTCGATGGCCAGCGAGGATTTTGCAGCCCACTTTAGAAAGCTGGCCGACGAAGGGGCCAAGGCGTGCGCCATATTGATCGGTGGACCGGACGGGCATGGCCCGGCTGTGCTGGAAACTCCAAGCCTCAAGCTTTCGCTCGGCGCCTTCACCCTTCCGCATGGTCTGGCCCGCGTCGTTATCGCTGAGCAGCTCTATCGTGCCGCTACAATTCTGACCGGCCACCCCTATCACCGCACCTGACTGCGCTTTGAGGCTTGGCGTGGCAGTCTGCTCCGGTTATTGCCATGAGCAGCCGGACCATGCGTCCGCCAATTGAGCCTAAAGACGGTACGGGGGAGCCGGGGGGTCCGACTGCCCGCACGTCCATTGAAGCGCGTCGAAGTTGCGTCAGTCGAGGAGAAAGCCCATGTCCACGAGCGTCGTCGAGATCCTGAAGAGCCTTGTTACTCCGAGCCTGCTCAACACGGTCGGGTCGGCGACCGGACTGCCCAACGACGTGGCGGGCCGTGGGCTCGGTGAATTGGCGGGACAATACCTCGGCGCACTCGTTCATCAGGCTGGCGACCGCGATACGATGGCGAACATCGCCGAAATGGCCAATGCCGTATCGCGGGATACGTCGGGCATCAACGATATCAAGGGCCTCCTCGCCGGCGGTATTCCGAGCACCATGGCCGTGCTTGCGGGCAACCGTTTGATGGGCTCGCTTTTCGGCGTGTGGCAGGCCTCCGTGGTTCACAAGATCGCAGGTTCGCTCGGCATCGCGCCTGCGGCCTCTTCTTCGATCTTCAACCTCGCTGCACCGCTCGTTCTGTCGGCCATCTCCAAGCGGCTGGGCGGCGCTCTGACCGGTCCCGCGCTGGCTGGTCTTCTCAACCAGGAGCGCAGCGCTCTCCTCGGCGGATTGGGATCGCTCGCGTCAGGCGCGGTGGCGGCAGCCAAATCTGCGCCGGCTGCCGTGGCGAAAGCTGCCCCGGCGGCCGTAGCTCCTGCAGCTGTCGCGGCATCCGCGTCGGCTGGGCGTCACTCGGATCGCGATACGGGTCTGTTCGCTTCGTTCCTGTGGCTCCTGTTGCCACTGGCTTTCATCGGCTGGCTGGCATGGCAGAAATTGAATGAACCGCCCGCTGAACCGCCGCCGGCCGCCGCGCCGGCTGCCGAAGCGCCAGCGGCGCCCGCCGCAGTGGTGGCGGAGCCGGCGCCGGCAGCGGCGCCAGCCCCGACCCTGGCTCGCATCGCGCTCGCCAACGGATCGGAGATCAACGCCACGGCCGACGGCGTCGAGACGAAGTTGATCAACTTCATCAACGACCAGAACGCAGAAATCGATAAGAGCATCTGGTTCAATTTCGACCGTCTCACGTTCGAGACGGGTTCTTCCAATATCGCGCCGGACTCAAAGGCCCAGATAGACAACATCGTCGCGATCCTGAATGCCTACCCGGCTGTGAAGATCAAGATCGGCGGCTACACGGACAACGTCGGAGATCCGCAGGCCAATCTTGATCTCTCGGGCGTGCGGGCGACGAAGGTGATGGAAGCGATCGTCGCCGCCGGCGTCGCCGCCGATCGCGTCGAAGCAGAAGGCTATGGCGACCAGTTCCCCATCGCCGACAACGGCACGGAGGAGGGCCGCGCCCAGAACCGGCGTACCGCAGTCAGCGTGCGCGCGAAGTAAAGCGCCGCGTGATCGGAGAACGTCCCAGAGCGGGGTATTCGCCCCGCTCTTTTTGTATCACATCCGGCGCACGAACCAGTCCATGGCGCCCCGCGGCGCGACGCGGCGCATGACAGCCGCGAAGTACGTCGGCGCGGTAACGTAGTAGCGTGCTCTCGGACGCGCGCTCTCGACCGCGTGAACGAGTTTGCGCGCCACGGCTTCAGGTTCGAGCTTGAAGATGTTGTTTCCGCCCTGCTGCATGCGCGCCAGTCGCGCCTCGTAGACCGCTCGGTTCGGTGAACCGGCAATGTCGATCGTACGCAGGAAGTTGGCGAGCGCATGCTCCACGAACCGCGTCCGGATTGGCCCCGGCTCGATGAGCGACACGTGCACGCCGCTGCCTTCGAGTTCCATGCGCAGGCTATCGCTCATTGCTTCCAACGCAAACTTCGAGGCACAATAGGCGCCGCGCAGAGGCGCCGACACGAGGCCAAGCACGGAAGAGCACTGCACGATACGGCCGTGTCCCTGCCGCCGCATCACGGGAAGGACACGTCGCGTCAGGTCGTGCTGTCCGAAGAGATTTACTTCGAACTGCTGCCGCAAGAGATCGGTGGTCAGGTCCTCCACCGCGCCCACTTGCCCATAGGCGGCGTTGTTGAAAAGAGCGTCGATCCACCCGCCGGTCAGAGCGAGGGCCTTATCCACGCACGCGGCAATCGAATCGGTCTTCGACAGCTCCAGGTGAAGCGCCTCGACACCGGTGTCACGCCGCAGCGCCGCCAGATCGTCGGCTGTTCGCGCCGTCGCGATAACGCGCCAGCCGCGAGCCTTCATCACGCGCGCCGACGCGCGCCCAATTCCCGACGAGCACCCCGTGATGAGTATCGTCCGAGCGCTCATGTCGGCCAAGCGACGTAGGCGCTGCCGAGATGTCCGTAGGTCCGCACGTCCGGGTGAAGAATTTCGGCCAGGATTTCGGCGCTCTCGACCAGCCGGGGGCCGGGACGGTTGAAAAACGCATTGCCGTCCGCGATGAACACCCGCCCCTCGCGAACCGCGCGCAGACTTTTGAAAGCGGGATGCGGCCGCAACAGCTCCAGTTCGGGCAGCGATGTCCCGATCTCATACCCACAAGGCGCCACCAGAAGAATGTCGGGATCGGCTGCCGCGAATTGCGCCCAGCTCACCCAGGGAGAATTCTCGCCTACGACGCCAAACGGGCTGATCCCGCCGGCGTTTTCGATGAGTTCCGGCATCCAATGTCCACCCGACATCGGCGGCTCGATCCACTCCACGAAGCCAAGCGTCACCTTCGGGCGTTCGGACACGGAGTGGGCGATCTCTGAAAGCCG
>JBLMYE010000145.1:0-2941 GCA_050258115.1 Deltaproteobacteria bacterium
CCGTTCTGGAAACCGGTGATGCTTCCCCCGGCGGCGTAGAAATCGGAAGCGGACCGTGTCCGCGCGGCCGCCCACTTGGTAATGCCGAGCGTTGCCAATACAAAAATCAGGAACATCGCGATGGCTTCGATGTTGAGGCCGGACTTTCCCGCCACGTCGATGCTGTCGGCCCACGCCGGCGAACTGGAACCGGTCAAGAAGCCGAGGACCGCGAGACGCGCGGCCGAACTGCCGGGGCTCATGCCTCAAGCCTTTCCCGCAGTCGCCGGGTCAGGTCGTCGAAGGTGGAGTTGGCCCGCGCCACATAGATGCCGGTCAACGCGAACGCCGCGATGATCACACCGATCCCGAGCGGAATGCCAAGCGTCGTCACGCCGTCGGCGAGAGGTTGCGAGAGAAGGGCCTTGTCATAGGCGATCGCGATGATGAACCCGAAATAAATGACGATCATCAGAGCGGTCAGTGACCAGGCAAGCCGCGCCCGCCGGCGCACGAGTTCCCGGAAAAGGGGATCAGAGTGAATCCGCCGGACATCCTCCTCAGCAGCGTTGGACATCGCTCGATCGCCCCCCTTCGGCGCCGGGTCTGTACGCGCGCGGCCCGGCCCTGACACCCGTTCCCAACCGGGCGGCAGAATACATGCTTCGACGCGTTCGACCACACGGCTTCGATGCCGGAGGGGGTGCCCGTGCCGGAATTGAGGCAGGAGGCGAGCGGCTCTAAAAAAAATAGCACCAGGTCCGAGGCTTCTGCCTGCTACGCACGGCGCCGAACTTGCGTTATGACAGATACATGACAGGAGATGCGATCGGGCGTCTCCTTCCCCGAAATCTGTCAGCGCCGACGATGACCGACCGCACCGTAGTTCAAACACGACCGCTCGTCCCAGGCGCGCCTTCGTCCGCCGTGGGCCGCTGGCAGCTCGGCTGGCGCGCGGTCGGCATCATCGCGGCCCTGTCGGTTGTCGGACTGCACGCCTATTTCCAGCGCTCCGAAGGCTCCGGATGGCATCTCGCCTACGTGTGGGCCGCCACGTTGTTCACCGCGTTTGCCATCCTGGCCATCACCCGGCGGCTGCTCGTTTCAGCGGTGTTCGTCACGCTTCTGGTGACGATCCTGGTGCATGCCGCAGCGGCCAAGCACAAAGCCATGAACATGTCCGTTCATGCTTATGACCTCGTCTTCTATCTGTCGTCTGCGTCGACACTGTCCTTCCTGTGGGCGTCCTACCGGGCCGAGCTGTTGCAGCTCATGGCGGCTCTGGCCGGATTCGGCCTGGCTCTGATCCTCGCCTACTCCATCGACGCGACGCGCACGCGCCGCAGCCTGGCCATCGCGCTCATGCTTTTCTTCGCCGTTTTGACCGGCGCCACGGCCATCATGAAAGGCGAACGGCGCAACACGCAGCAGTACTGGGAGGATCTCGTCGTCTCGACGTTTTATTCGTCGGTTCCGGAGACGATCGAGACGCTCTGGAAGGGCCAGCTGTTCGAAGCAGCCGACGCGGCTCCCGGACCACTCTTCACGATCCCTCCCGGCTGTCCGGCAACCCGCAAACCGCCCCACATCATCCTGATCCACCAGGAATCGGTCGTCCCGCCTGAGTACTTCCCCACCGTCGCGCACGACCGGCGGATCGACCACATGTTCCGCTCAGGCGACGGCACGCTGAGGAAGCTGCGCGTCGAAACCTACGGTGGCGCCTCTTGGCTGACGGAGTTCTCCGTCCTTGCAGGAGTCTCGACGTACTCATTCGGTGGCATGCGGCCGTTCGTTCAGTCGCTGATGGCCGGCCGCGTCCACGATACGCTGCCCGAGGCACTCACCCGCTGCGGCTACCGCAACACGGTCATTTACCCCCTCGCTCAGAACTTCGTCTCCAACGGAACGTTCTACAAGGCGGCCGGCATCGCCGAAATCTTCGACAAGTCTGCGCTGGGTGCCAGTTCCGGCAACGAGCGCGATCACTTCTATTTCGGCCATGCGCTGAACCTTCTTTCAGAGCAGATCCGCACGAGCAAGGCGCCGCTGTTCACCTACATCATCACGATGGCGGCTCACGGTCCTTACCTGAAGCCCTATCAGCCTGAGGTGAACGTCCCGGGCGGTGGACCCGGCACCCATCCTGAGATGCACGAATACCTCCGCCGGCTGTCGATGAGCCGGATCGATCTGGAAGAATTCAAGCGGCAATTAGCGTCGCGTTTTCCCGGAGAGCCGATCCTGCTCGTCCAGTACGGCGATCATCAGCCGATCGCCACCCGCCACTATCTGGGCTTCGGCGCGGTCAATTCCGCGGAGGACGTGGCTCTCGGGCGCGACTCGCCCGGCTTTCTCACGTTCTATAGCGTGGAGGGTATCAACTTCGACGTGCCCCGCCTGCCGGACGTGCCCGTGCTCGACGTTCCTTATCTGAGCACGGTCGTCCTTCAGTCAGCGGGTCTGCCGCTGTCGGATTCCTACCTCGAACGCCGCCGGCTGCTCGATCAGTGCCGAGGACGATACAACGGATGCAGCGATCCGGGTACGATGCTGAAATTCCACCGCCGCCTGATCGACTCGGGCCTCGTCGACGCGCGCTGAGGGAAGCGGGCGCACGAGGAGGGGCCCTGGCGGAGGGAGTGTCCGCTTGATACTATTTCATAACCGCTCGCGTTAGACCGCGAGCGCCCCAAAATCCTCAGCAAAGTTCTGGAAATCGCTCGCTGGGGTTCTTCCGACTTCGCCCGGGGCCGTGTTCTGAGCTGGGGAAGGAAAGGGGGGTAAGTTTCATGGCTAGTCAGATCAACCGCCTCACCCACCGAGCCGTGCGAGCCGCAAAGAAACCCGGCCGGTACCCGGACGGGGGCGGCCTTCTACCTCAACGTTTCGAAATCAGGGACCCGCAGCTTGCTGTCCATCTAGCGAAGCCCGCGCCATCAGGTGAAGCGCGGCGGCAAAC
>JBLMYE010000146.1:0-4037 GCA_050258115.1 Deltaproteobacteria bacterium
CGATGCTTTCGCGGCGCTTGCCGGTGTCATCGGCAGCATCGGAGTTTTTGCCTGGTTCGGCGGATATTTCTTCGAGCCGATCGTGAGCAAGATCGAAAGTGGAAACTACGGTTTTGCCACGCTCGTCGACTTCACATTCCTGCTTCTGGTGCCGGTCGTTTTCGCTGCAATCGCTGGAGTTGTCCGGCTGTTTGCCCGGCTTGGCGGAGCTGCGGCCTACGCGTCGTTATTGAATTTGCTCATCCACGCCGGCGTGGTCGGAGCTGCTTACGGTGGGGATGATGCATTCCAGCTGACAGGTGTGTCTCGCGTTCCGCCGGTCATCCCGAGCGTCAACGAACTGCGCATCGCTGCCCGCGATCTTGGCGGTATTGACGACCGCGCGATTTTCCAGGCTGCGCACAAAGTCTACGACGGGATCGTTGCAACGTCCGAAGGCGGTATCGGCGACGCCGATCTGATGTGGAAACGTTTGAGCGACGCGCTCTATCACAACGCGTACATGCGCGACGGGCAGGTCGCCGCAGCGGTCGCCGAGCATCTCGCCTCTGGGTTGCAAGAAGACGCATACCCCCACTGAAGACTTACCTTCCGGAAGGTCCCGGACCCGGCGGGCAGGCGTGCAGGAACGACTTGCTAAACACCCATATCCATCTGACAAGAATTGTTTTTCCACCTAAATTGAACAGCGATTATTGACATCGGGTCGGCATAGGCACAGAATAATTAATCATTGATTAATTTTTTGCCGGCCAGCAACCGTATCTGCCTACGCATCCTAAGGTTGCGATCGCAGGGTTTGGCCGGGTTCGGAGGTATGACGCCGGTCACAGCCGTTCGTTCCAATCTCTTCGCCCCAACGGTCACTGCGTCGGCGTTTGCCCGGCCAGCGGTGACCGGAAGCATCGTAGTTCCGTTGCACCCCTACTCCCCGGATCTGGAGGTCGTGAATGAGTAACATCCGCATCGAGCGCGTGCCGATCCAGCAAAATGCGCTGTGGGTCCTCAGGGCCGATCACCTGATGCTCACCTTCCAGCAAGACCCGCTCGACAACGGCGAATTCCAGGACCGCTGGTGGGTCATGGAGGGAACGCGCGACCTTGCGCCGGACGGTCAGGTGACGATCGGCGTCGACGGCGCGAACGGAGTAACGACTTTATCGGCGGCGAACGGAAACAAAGATGCCGCAGCGCTCCTCAAAGCTATCTCGACACCCTGGTGGCGCGGGTCGCACATCATCCCGACCAACAATGCTCTCAACGACTGGCTACTCATGGCCAGCATCGCGCGCAACATCGATGCGGAAGGCCATCCCTATCATGCGTTCAACGTAAATTTCAGCCCGCTGCCGACCGCGAACTCGTCTTCGGTCGTCGCGTCACTGCTCTACTACATCGGCGTCGACATTGCCGAGAACATGCCATCGGCATTTCTGTCTTTTACAGTCGGCACTCGGACTCTGCTCGGCACGTCGGGGGCCGACCAACTGAAACTGCAATGGTCGTTCGACACGATCCTATCAGGTGATGGCAACGATAAGCTCGAGGGCACCGATCGGCCGGATACGGTCGAGAAGTTCTATGGCGGCCGCGGAGACGACGAGTTCATCTGGAGCCAAGGCAGTCACGTTTACCACGGCGGCCAATCCAGTCTCGCATATGCAAGCGACGGCTTCGATACCGTCGACTATACGGGCGTCGGCTTTGTCAGAATTGAAGCCCCCGAGAACCCCGTTCCGCACTTGCGGGCGGACTACCTCGCCTATCATGCCAGCGGGATCGATCGCTTCTTCTCCGTGGAGGCGATCAAATGGAATGATCGATCCGACACGGTCGCACTCGGAGACGGCGTCGACCTCGCAGAGTTCAAACCGCTCCTCGATCTGAAGGGGCAGGACGAAGAAAGCAACGGCGACACGCTCGATCTGTCCGACCGGACGACCGGCCTCATGGTCGCTCCGTCGGACAAGGCGGACGTGGTTCTGGTCGGTGCGCGCACGGCGGACGGCAACTTCGCCGACGGCGGGCTATGGGCCCGGTCTCTCGAATGGCTCATCGGCTCGGCGGGGAATGACCACATCTACGCTGGCCCTGCGATGACCGGAGCCGAAGGCGGCAAAGGCGACGACCTTCTCAGCGGGCGGCTTTCAACGCCGCTCACGGGAGCGAGCCCGAAGGGCTTTGACGTCGAGCTTAACGGCGGGGACGGCAACGACACGATCGTCTCGGGTACGGGCCGATCGCTGGCTACCGGCGGCAAAGGCGCGGATGTATTCGTGCTTTCGTCGCTTTCGGCGCAGAACCGCGTCACGGAATTCGTCATCGCAGACGCGGATACCTCCGATCGTCTCTTCGTTCCGTATAACTTTCTCATCGGCGACGTCGCGGGTTTTGCCGGATCGCTTCTCTTTCCAATTCTCGGCGCCATCACGCCTGTCATCGGCGGCGCCCACTTTGCACAACTGCCCCAAAACCCAGGGCCCGGCCCAACCAACGGCTACAATTCACCTGGGTTCTTCTATCTCGCAAGCCAGGTTCCCATGGATGGCTCATGGGAAGGCTCGTGGAACGGCTTCGTCAACATCAACGACCTCGTTCTCTTCAACCGTGATGGCGACGATCTACTGATCCACGTCTATGGCGGAGGAGGTGTCGCGTTCACCGACATGTTCTTCACTGTGGGAGGCCAGGATTACACCTTCCAGGAACTGGATGCCGATCCCTTCACCGAGGCCGTTATTCGCGTCGTCAACTTTCAAGAAGGCATGCTCGGGATCAACTTCTACGAACTGGGCGAGGAGACGCCGTTCCCATTCCCCGGCGGAGATGGCAACCCCGATCCTAAGAAACTTTGGAACACGGCGGAGTTCGCGCGGAACGGTGATACTTTTCTCCGCGATGCGCTGGAGGCCGAACCCGAGACGCCCCGCTTCGACAAACCGGACGAGGGACAGACCGATGAGCGACAACTGCTGTCAGGCACAGGCGGTAACGACATCATCATTGCGGCTGCGGTGACGGCAAACTTCTCCAGCGGTGCCGACATTAGCGGCGGTGCCGGAGATGACGAACTCAGCGGGGGATGGGGCGATGACGTCCTCGACGGTGGAAGCGGAACTGATGTCATGTCGGGCGGCCGCGGCGATGACAGGTACGTCGTCGATACGGCAGCCGACGTGGTGTTGGAGTCCGCCAATTCCGGTATCGACACGGTCCTAGCGAGCGTTTCCTACGTTCTCCCAGGCAACGTGGAACATCTTAATCTCACGAAATCAGGAGCAGTCGGCGACGGCAACGCCCTCAACAATCGCATCACCGGTTCAGACGGTTCGGACACACTCTGGGGCTTTCAAGGCAACGATACGCTCGTAGGCGGCCGCGGCAATGACGTCCTCGATGGCGGCGCGGGAAGTGATTCTTACGTTTACTCGGCAGGAGACGGAAATGACATCATTCGCCCGTCGGCGGATTTTGCCGGGTTCGATACGCTAGCGCTCATCGGTTTCGGCACCGGTGACGTCAAGGTTTTCGAGGCAACGAACGGCTCGGACATGATCCTGCGTCTTGGCGACGGATCTCGCATCGTTCTCGACAGCTTCTTCGCGGGAGGATCGATCGACGCAGCGGGCTTCGAAGACGGCACGGTATGGGATTCCGCCTTCCTGACAGCCGCCGCCCGTGTATCAGGAGCCCTTGTCAACGATGCTCCGATTGCCGGGAACGATGACGGCCTTCTGACTTACTTCAAGGATTTCGTCGTTTCGAAGGACGTATTGCTCTCCAACGACCGGGATCTGGATGGTGATGCCCTTACGATCGTCGGAGCAATGACCAGGACGGCGGGCGCCCAAGTGACCGTCAGCGACAGCGGTGACATCCGGGTGAGAGTGCAACCGGCACAGACCGGGGTCGTCACATTTGAATATACGGTGTCGGACGGGCGCGGCGGGCAGGCGACGGCTCAGGTCAACCTCGAAATCATGCCGAATGAAGCACCTGTCGCCAGCGCGCCCCTGCAAAACCATTCGATCCTGGCC
>JBLMYE010000147.1:0-2965 GCA_050258115.1 Deltaproteobacteria bacterium
GCGGCGGCCATCGCCCCGACGGCAAGAACGCCGAGACCGATCCCCAGGCCGACGCCGCGGCCGGCCTGCGCGTTGGTCGTGGTCATCGTCATGGAAGCGGCAACGACGGCGGCGGCGAGAAGGGCGGTGGCTTTGACTGACATGACACTCTCCATCAGGGTTCTGGTTTGCTGGTCTTTTGCGAGGCGGCCCGTTTCCGTCCGCCAATAACGCAACTATGCCGGAGACCATGCGGGACGGCTGTTCCTCCGGTGACAGCGGCCAGAAAAGCCTCAAGATTTTGAAAATAATGGGAAAAATTAGAGCGCCCCGCGCTGGGAGAGAGCCTGCTGTCCGATGCGGGCGAGAAACTCCAGTGTTCGACCCAGAACGACGCCGCGCTGACGGTCCACCGTGATGAGGTGGAAGCTGTCCTCCAGGATGACGAGGTCCACCGGTCCGCCGAGCCATTCCTGCAAGCGGCTGACGTTGGAGAGACCCGCGTAGGCGTCCTCCCGCGGATGCATCATCAACACAGGGGCGGTTATGCGGCCCATGTCATGGCAGACGTTGTCGACGAGCCGCTGCCGTTCCAGGGCCGCGACACCGGGCGTGACCGGTTCGGGGGCATTGGCACCCGGCGTGGCCAGGGCGCCAGCGATGAAACTCCTGAGCCGCTCATCCTTGACTCCGAAGTGCAGGGGGGCAGGAAAGTTGAAAAAACGAGCCTGCCACCGGAAGCGGACGAGACGGAAAAGCGGCGCATACCAGGGCACCCCGCCGCCATTGAGCCAGAGCGTCGGGGAGTAGAGCGCCAGTCCCGACACACGGTCCGGATGCTTCAGTGCCAGCCGAAGCGCAAGCACGGCGCCCGTCGAAAGGCCGCCGACCACGATCCGGTCGCACCGTTCCGCCAGATGGACAAGGCCCGCCTCGGCGCTCTGGTACCAGTCTTCCCACCTGGTTTCGGTGAGAGCCGCCGGCGTGCTGCAATGGCCGGCGAGCGTGGGGCAGTGAACGGCATATCCGGCCTTTTCCAGGCCGCGTGCGACGTACCGCATCTCCGCCGGGGACCCACACAGACCATGCAGCAGAAGAACACCGATCCGTCCGCCATCGGGCCGACATGCGAACTTCAATGAATAACTGGTCTCAGCCGGCATGGCAGGCTCCTTCTTGGACGCCGAAGTCTTAGGGGTCGGGCCTCGAAGTGGCTGTTCCGGCGGAGACAAGTCAGGATGAAAGGCGGCAAAGGTGCCGCAGCGCCCAGCCGTCGCTTGACAGGCTGAACCGCCAATGATGAAGCTCTTTCCAATGCATCCGATGTGGGGCCTTGAACCCCAAGGTTTGGAGCCGTCAATGAAAGCGTCACGAAGTGCAGCCAGCGCTCATCCCGACGGGGGGAGTGCAACCGCGGCAAAGGCCCTGTGTGGAGGGCCGGCCCCATGATCGTGTGTTCCTGCGCTTACGTTACCGATCGCGACTTGGAACAAGCCGTGCTCGAGGTCATGAGCCAGCCGGACGCCCCGCTTCCGACTCCCGGCGTTATCTATCGGCAATTGCAGAAGAAAATGCAGTGCTGCGGATGTGCGCCACTGGCCGCGGAGACCATCTACGCGAAGATGGAGGAACTGGAACAGCGCGGCCTCATCTGCCCGTGTGCCTGTGCTTCGGCCAAGTCACGCATCAAGGATTTGATCAACACGCCGGAACGCCGTGTCAGCCGTCCGCTCCGGTCCGCCCCGCGCGCGTTGCCGGCGTCGGCCTCCCATCGCCAGAAAATTGGTGGGTCTTCGGGTTCGACCTTGTAAAAGTTCTAAGGAATTGACACGAATGGCGCGCGGGAGCCGTTGCATGCGCCTGCGAAGACGACATACCGTCAGGCCTGCCTATCCCGGCAACCGTGATAATTTGTAGAGCATCGAGGAGATCGACTTATGAAGGGCAAGGGCAATAGGGAAATCATCGATATTCTGAACGAATCCCTGAAGCTCGAACTCGGTGCCGTGAACCAGTATTGGTTGCATTACCGGCTGCTGGCGAACTGGGGCTACACGAAGCTCGCCAAGAAGGAGCGCGCGGAATCCATCGAAGAGATGAACCACGCCGACAAGATCATCGATCGCATCATCTATCTCGATGGCTTTCCTAACCTGCAGTATGTCGCGCCGCTCATGATCGGCGAGAACATCAAGGAAGTGCTCGAATGCGATCTGAAAGGCGAAAAAATCGCCCTGGAAACGTACGCGCGCGGCCGTGACATCTGCAAGAAACACGGCGACTACGTGACCATGAACATTTTCGAAGACCTTCTGAAGGATGAGGAAGGTCATCACGACTTCCTCGAAACACAGCTTGATCTCTTGCAGCGGATCGGCGTGGAGAACTACGGCCTCCTCAATTCCGACAGCGCAAACGAGTCCGACTGACGCGGTCAGTCGCTGTCGTCCTGAGGTCCCGGCCGCCGCTCGGAAATGCGTGTTCTGGGACGGTCGGGTGGGAGAGATGGAATATCCAATTCGGGCTGGGTGCGAACGATGCGCCCGGCCCGTTTTGCATCAGGAACCTTGACGAGCTTGTTGAGAAGGAGAGAGCGGGCGTCACCCACGATCCGGGGCGGCCTCTGGCGCATGGGAGGTCCCCCGCTCGCTTCGAACATCCCGAGGATCGACGCAACGACGAGGACAGCGACAGCTGCCGTAGAACTCGCTGCGGCGAACATCACCACTGACGAGACCGCCAGCACCCCATAGGCAAAAACTCTGAATTGCAGCGAAAGGGCGCGAACCAGTGCCCGCTCCCGCAACACGCGACGGCCATCGCGGCGGCGTCCGCCGCACAGACCTCCGACGGCAAACTCCGGCCAGACCAGACGGATAGCCGTGATGATCGCCTGATTTTCCACGCGATAGTCTCCCTAGGTCCGGCATGGCGCCGCGCGCTTCGGCTGTTGCAATCGATCTGAAAACGGACGGCTGTGCAGTAG
>JBLMYE010000148.1:0-4162 GCA_050258115.1 Deltaproteobacteria bacterium
ACAGGTCCTCGACCGAGCGGCGGATGATCGTGAGCTGCTGGTAGTCCTTCTCGCCGAAAATCGCCACGTCCGCCATGACCTGGGCGAACAGCTTGGTACAGACGGTCGCCACCCCCGCGAAATGATGCGGCCGGAATTCGCCTTCGAGGGGTAGCGCGGCCCCCTTCGGCACGATCGTCGTCGCAAAACCATCCCGGTACATCTCTTCGACGCCTGGCGCCCAGATGAGATCGGCACCGGCCGCGCCGAGTTTGGCGGCATCGCCCGCCTCGTCGCGTGGATAACGGGAGAGATCTTCGGTCGGAGCAAATTGAGTCGGGTTGACGAAAATGGAGACGACCGTTCTGTCCGCTTTCCGCTTTGCGAGTTTCACCAGCGTCATGTGGCCATCGTGCAATGCGCCCATGGTCGGCACCAGAGCGACGCTCTCGCCGGCGCAGCGCCATTTCTGAACGGCTGAACGCAAGGCCTTGACGGTGCGCACGATCCTCGGGAGCGGCATGGGAAGCTCGGTTATCGGCTGTGGCGGGTCCGCCTGCACACAAGCGTTCCCCAGGAAAGCCGTCAAGTCTCGACAGACGGGGCCTTGCGGCGCCAACGGGCGGCCCCGATCTGATAGTCTTAGGCCGAGAGCGAATCGCCCCGCGAGGGGCCAGCGGCGAGACACGGCCATGGTCGCGGTAAGAAAAACATCGGAGACGAACGGTGCTGGGGTCGGCACGCCGCCGCGGACGCCGTTCGGCAGGCTTCCCTCCATTGACGAGATCGCGTCTCATCATCTGATCGAGGAGCACCGGCTGCTCGGCGGGCTGATCGAGCGCGCAGTCTACACGCAGGACGAGCGCCGACGCACGGCCGAGATCGCGCGGCGGCTCGTCGAGGAGGCGCGGGCGGGCAAGGTCGGCCACGGCGGCGTCGACGCCTTCATGCGCGAATATGGGCTCTCCAGCGAAGAAGGCGTCATTCTCATGTGCCTCGCCGAGGCGCTTTTGAGGATTCCCGATGCCGAGACGGCTGATGCCTTCATCGCCGAGAAGATTTCGCACGGGAATTGGGAGAAGCATCGCGGCCACTCCGACAACCTGTTCGTGAACGCATCGACCTGGGGGCTGATGCTGACGGGCCGCCTCGTGAAGTTGAAGGACAGCCGGTCCGCGAATGCCGTCGATGCGTTGAAGCGGCTCGTGGCGCGGTCCGGCGAACCGTTCATCCGCCAGGCGATCCGTCAGGCCGTCAGGCTGTTGGGCGAACAGTTCGTTTTCGGCCGCACCATTGAGGACGCGATCGCGCGAGCCAGGAGTTACGAGGAAAAAGGCTACCGCATATCCTATGACATGCTGGGGGAGGCGGCGCGCTCCGATGCGGATGCAGAACGCTATTTCCAGCGATACGTGGCCGCGATAGATGCCGTCGGTCTGGCGATCGGACCGATGCATGCCGCGCATGCCGATGCGATCATTCCACGCCCCTCCATTTCAGTGAAACTGTCGGCCCTGCACCCGCGCTTCGAAGCAGGGCACGACGAGCGGCTGATGAAGGAACTGCTGCCCCGGCTTAATGCACTGGTGCAACATGCGATCGGGCGCGGGATCGCCATCACCGTCGACGCCGAAGAACAGGACCGCCTCGAACCGACGCTCCGAATGTTCGGGGAAGCCTTCATCAATCCGGCGGCGAACACATGGCATGGCCTTGGCATCGCGGTCCAGGCTTATGGCCGCCGTGCGATCCCGGTTCTGCGCTGGCTGCGACGGCTTGCGGAAGAGCGCGGCAAGCGCATTCCCGTGAGGCTCGTGAAGGGAGCCTACTGGGACAGCGAGATAAAGTGGGCACAGGAGCGCGGCCTCGCCGACTATCCGGTGTTCACGCGCAAGCGCAACACCGATGTCTCCTATCTCGCGTGCATGCGGCTCATGCTCACCTATCCGCAACAGTTCGTCTGCCAGTTCGCCTCTCACAACGCGCACAGCATTGCCTCGGCCATCGTGGCCGCGGGGCGTACTCCCTTCGAGTTCCAGCGCCTGCACGGCATGGGAGAAGCCCTCTACGACGGCGTGATGAAGGGAACCGCCACGGGAATGGGCGATGGCCCGCGCCCCTGCCGGATCTACGCGCCTGTCGGCGATCACGAAGACCTGCTGGGCTACCTCGTCCGGCGCCTTCTCGAGAATGGCGCCAACACGTCGTTCGTCAACCGTCTCGCCGACGATGAGATGCCCCTTGCACGGATCATCTCCGACCCGGTCGAGGAGGCGGAGCGCGAGCGCGCGGCCGGGACCGATACCGAGAAAGCGCTGTCCAGACCGCGCGATGTCTTCTGGCCGGAACGCCGTAATTCCGCGGGCCTTGCACTCGACAACTCTGCAGTCCGAACGGGGTTGGTGGCCGAGATGACGGCGGCCCTTGGCACGAGCTACGAGGTGGCGCCCATCGTTTCAGGCGCGCTGCAGCCCGGCAACGGACCGGCGGCACTCGTTCTTTGTCCGCATGATCGCGGCCAGCGCATCGGCACGGTTCGAACGGCCACCGCCGCCGATGTCGATGCCGCGCTCAAGGCCGCGACTGCGGCAGCGCACGGATGGGACCGGCTTGGCGGTCCGGCGCGTGCGAAAATTCTCGATTTGGCCGCTGATCTCGTGGAGCGCGACCGCTCCAAGCTCATGGCCATTATCGTCCGCGAAGCCGGGCGGACCATCCCGAATGCCCTCGCCGAAGTGCGCGAGGCTGTCGATTTTCTGCGATATTATGCATTGCAGGCCCGCCGCCACTTCACCGAACCGGCGAAACTTCAGAGCACGACCGGCGAGACCAGCACGATCGAATGGCGCGGACGGGGCCCCTTCGCCTGTGTTTCGCCCTGGAATTTTCCGCTGGCGATTTTCGTCGGCCAGATCGCGGCGGCACTGGCCGCAGGCAATCCGGTTCTGGCGAAGCCTGCCGATCAGACGCCGGTCACGGGCTTTCTCGCAGTCAAGCTTCTCCATGAAGCGGGCGTTCCCCCGGACGTTCTGCATTTTCTGCCGGGCCCTGGCGAAATCGGCGCGGCCCTCATCAAAGATCCGCGCGTGAAGGGCGTCGCCTTCACGGGCTCGAATGAAACAGCCTGGGCGATCCAGGCGGCCCTCGCCGCACGCCGCGGGCCCATTGTTCCGTTCATCGCTGAAACCGGCGGTCTCAACGCGATGATTGCCGACTCCAGCGCGCTTCCCGAACAGGTCGTGCGTGATGCCGTCAGGTCCGCGTTCGACAGCGCCGGTCAACGCTGCTCGGCGGCTCGCGTGCTTTTCGTCCAGGACGATATCGCCGCGCGCACAATCTCCATGCTGACGGGCGCCATCGCCGCGCTGAAGATCGGCGATCCGCTGGCATTCGACACCGACATCGGTCCCGTGATCGACGAACCGGCACAGGACGCGCTCGACGGCCACAAGATCCGGATGCAAAACGAAGCCCGCCAGATGATCGACTTGCCCCTTCCCGCCGGCGTACGCGGCGGGACCTACGTCTCACCCGCCTGTTACGAACTGGACCGGCTCGCGCGGCTGGACCGCGAGGTTTTCGGACCGATCCTGCACGTGATCCGCTTCCCGCGCGGCGGCCTGGGAAAAGTCATCGAAGCGGTCAATGCGACCGGCTATGGCCTGACGTTGGGGCTCCACAGCCGGATCGATGCGGTCGCCGAGCAGGTTGCGCGCGATGCGCGGGTTGGAAATCTCTATGTCAACCGCAATCAGATCGGAGCAGTGCCGGGCGTTCAGCCGTTCGGCGGCGAGGGCCTCTCCGGCACGGGACCGAAGGCGGGTGGGCCGTCCTATGTTCAGCGGTTCGCAACCGAGCGGGTGCGGACCACCGACATCACCGCGACGGGCGGCAACGTGCAGTTGCTCCGTCTTTCTGTTAAGGACGAAGCGTGAGATCGCCCTTGCGCGGAGGCGGCCGATCCCCAAACTAAGGCCATGGGCACCAAGGACAAGCGTCCGACCTCGACCAGTGACCCGGCCGTAGCCGCCGGGGATAATGCCGTCGCGAGCGCGAAGGCCTCGACGTCGCCGTCCACGGCCACGGGGAGCGCTTCCGAGGTTCAGGAGTTCGTCGCCAAAATGAAGTCGGTCGCGCCCGCCGCCAGCGGGGTGCCCGGCCGTCTCGTCTTCGCCATGGACGC
>JBLMYE010000149.1:0-4886 GCA_050258115.1 Deltaproteobacteria bacterium
CGGCGGCACTGCGCGCGCGCAACCGGGTGCTCGACAGGGCATTCGACGTGGGCGTGATCAGTGCGGCGGAGAGAGATCGCGCGAAGGAAGAGCCGGTGCCGAAGGGCCGGCGGCCGTTTCCCAAGCTTGCTCCGCATCTCTCAGAGAGCGAAGTGGCGGCGCGGCCGGCAATTCCCGTCCATCAACTGACCCTTGATCGCGATCTGCAGTCGGCGCTCGAAACGCTCGCCTCCGAGCAGACGAAACTGCTCGGCGACAAGCTCTCATCGGCCATTCTGGCCGTCGATAATGCCAGCGGGGAGATTGTCTCCTATGTCGGCTCGGCGGGGTATCTGGATCAGGGCCGCGCCGGCGCCATCGACATGGTGCAAGCGATTCGGTCTCCGGGATCGACGCTGAAACCTCTCATCTACGGCCTCGCGTTCGAGGCCGGTCTTGCACATCCCGACACGCTCATCGAAGACAAGCCGACGCGCTTTGGAAGCTACGCCCCTGAGAATTTCGATGAAGAGTTCCACGGCACGGTGACCGTGCGGGAGGCGCTGGGGCTCTCGTTGAACGTTCCGGCGGTGAAGATGCTGGCGGCCGTAGGGCCGGGCAAGCTCACGGCGCGACTGAGCCGGGCGGGCGTGTCGACGGAACTGCCGCCGGAGACGGTCCCGTCGCTGGCCGTCGCACTCGGTGGAATCGGTATGCGGCTCATCGATCTGACGCAGCTCTATACGGCGATGGCGAGGGGCGGTGAACCCGTGCCGCTGTCATGGCGACGCGACGGCGAGACGTTGAAGCGGCGGCTTGCGGCCGATCGGGATGCCGCCAAGAGGCGGCTGCTCTCTCCCGTCGCGGCGTGGTACGTGAGCGATATCTTGAAAGATGCGCCAGCGCCGCTCAATGCGCGGGGCGGCCGGCTCGCCTACAAGACAGGCACGTCATACGGCTATCGTGATGCGTGGGCCGTCGGTTACGACGGGCGGCATACGGTTGCCGTTTGGGTGGGACGCCCCGACGGCGCGCCGGTGCCGGGATTGATGGGCCGACTCGCGGCGGCGCCTATCCTTTTCGACGCGTTTCAGAGAATTTCGGAAAAGAGGACACCGCTGAAGGCACCGCCTGCCGGCGTCATCAGGAAGGCGGGTGCCGATCTGCCGCCTCCGCTGAAGCGCTTTCGTGACGGGCCGGACGATGCGCCGCCCGCGGGGTCGTTTCTCGACAAGCCGCCGATGATCGCGTTTCCGCCGGACCGCTCCGAACTCGATGTCGCAGAACGTGATGCCGACGAGCCGGTCGTGCTGAAGGCGGAAGGTGGCGCACTTCCGCTGACATGGCTTGTCGACGGAGCGCCCATGCCGGTAGATGGGAGCGAACGTGAAGTGGCGTGGACCCCACCGGGGAAAGGTTTCGTGAAGCTGCAAGTCATCGATGCCAAGGGGCGGGCGGATCGCGTGACGGTGCGGTTGAGATGAGGGCTGTGTCGCCGTCTCGGTTCTTCGTTCTCCTTTGCGCCATCTGCATTACTGGGCTTGCCTCCTGTTCGCGCGAAGTTGTGCAGCAGTTGCCGGCACTCGGCGTCATTCCTGGCGAAACGACCGTCTCGGGGATTTCGTCGGGCGCCTACATGGCCGGCCAGTTCCAGATGGCGCACGCGACGATGGTGACCGGAGCGGCGATCATCGCTGGCGGTCCTTATGGCTGCGCGCAGTCAGCTTTTTCCGGCATGGTCATCGGTCCCTTCGCGACCATGTTGAATGCGGCCAAGGCCGTTTCGGGCTGTATGAAGAACGAGATGGCTGCGTGGGGCGTGCCCGATGCGCGGCTTCTGTCGGACAAGGCGAAAGACCGCGCAGAGAAAGGCGAGATCGATCCGGTGGCGGATGCGGTTTCCGACCGCGTCTACATCTTCTCGGGAACCAACGACACGATCGTGCAACCTGCCATCGTTGCGAGCGCCGTCGAATATTATCAGCGGCTGGGTGTCCCGGACGCGAACATCCGGTTCGTATCTGACATTCCGGCAGGGCACGGGTTTGTGACGGAGGCGGCGGGAGAGGCGTGCGCGGCCTCCCGCGAACCCTTCATCGTCGATTGCGACTACGATCAGGCGAAAAACCTGCTGACGCACCTGCTCGGACCGCTCGCGGAACCAGCGCCGGCGCCAGCAGGGACGTTCATCGTGTTCGATCAAACTCCATTCACTGGAGGCAGCTTGCAATCGGGCATGGCAGAGGAGGGGGTCGTCTATGTGCCGGACGTGTGCCGGGCGGGCGGTTGCCGGGTGCATGTCGCGTACCACGGCTGCGCGCAGAATCGCGAAACGGTCGGAGACGCTTTCGTCAAAGAAACGGGCTTCCAGCGGTATGCTGATACCAACCGGCTCGTCATTCTTTTCCCGCAGACGGTGGCCTCCCTGGATAATCCACAGGCGTGCTGGGACTGGTGGGGTTTTACGGGTGCGGATTTTCTGACACGGCAGGCGCCGCAAATCCGGGCTGTCGCAGCGATGCTGGAGCGGTTAGCGCAGAAACCGCAGTAATTGCTTTCAATTCTGTGGGTAGGTCATGGGAGACACCGGGGCCTTTTGACCCGGGTCAACCCCTGGTCTAACCAGTCGTGGAAGAAGAAGTCCGGCTTGTGACAACGGGGATCGTTGGATATGCCGGGCCGGGATCAGGGGGATGTGCTCGATGACAGCAACCGGGGTCAATGCTCAACCGCGATTCTCGCGTGCGCGGCTATCTCGCGCTGAATGGGTGAGAGCCGGTGACGCGCTGGCAAGTTTCACTGCGGCGGTCATGCTTGTTGCGGTCGTGGGGAATGCTACCACGGAGGATGAGACCGCCATTGCCGCGGATCCCGCAGGTGCCGAAACCTCTTCGAAAGCTGAGAGCCGGGATTCGTCGCAGGTTGCGCCGCGTCCTGAGTGGATGATCGCGGCTTATGGCGGCATGCCTTACACGTACCCCAGCGACGTGAAGTTCACGAAGCCCGGCGTGCACGACTTCACCGTGAAGGATGTCGAATGGCAGGGCATGCCGTTCATCAATCCGATCTATTACGGCGTGCGTGTTTTGCGGTGGTTCGGCGACGGCCGGACAGGCTCGATGCTCGATTTCACGCACTCGAAGGCTATCTCCGACCGCAAGCAGGAAGTCCGGTTCGAGGGCACACTCAACGGCCAGCCAGCCCCAGACAAAGATCTCGTCGGCAATGTGTTCCGAAAGCTCGAGGCCAGCCATGGCCACAACATGCTGACGCTCAACGGACTGATGCGCCTACCGTCATTCACCTTCCGCCTCTCGCCCTATGTGGGTCTTGGTGCTGGAGTTTCTCTGCCGCATTCGGAAATCCATGTGGCCACCGACCCGTCGCGAACCTATGAGTACCAGATGGCCGGTCCGGTCGGGCAGGCGCTCGTCGGTCTCGAATTCCGTTTGGCGAAGATGAGTTATTTCCTCGAGTACAAATTCACACTCGCCGACTACCGCATGCCGTTGACCGGGCGCGACGGGGACATTCTGTTCACCGACGTCTGGCAACAGCTGCGCGAGTGGTGGAACGGTATCGCGCCGCGGGATGGCTGGGCGGAGACGCGCTACACCAGCCATCAGGTGATCGGCGGTATCGGTGTCCGGCTGCCGGCAGGCCGCTGAGGACCGGTCCTCAGTACCAGCGCAACAGGCGGTCGATATAGTCGAGTTCGAGCTGTGGGCGCTGGGCGTCACCGGCCCGCTTACGAAGTTCCTCGAGCACTTCGCGTGCGCGCTGGATGTCGATCTGGTCTGGCACCTTGACCGAGCGGCCCTGATCAGGCCCCTGGGAGCGCTGAGGCCGGCCCATCGGGTCGCGGGAGTTCTCGCCGTTCTCGCCCGCCTGCTGGTTTCCGTTGCGCTGCATCTGCTCAGCCATCTGCTCGGCGCCTTCGCGCATTTCCTGAAGTGCCTGGGCCTGCTGGTCGCCGGCCTCGTCGAGGTCGCCTTCGCGGAGCGCATCTTCGGCACGCTCCATAGCCTCCGATGCGGCGCCTAGTTTTTCGTCGTTGCCGATCCCTTTCTCCTGCATGTCGCGGCGCATTTTCTCGATCTTGTCGCGCAGTTGCGCCTGACGCTGGGCCAACTGCTCCCGGGTCTGCTGGCCCCGAGCCTGACCTTGTCCCTCGTCCGTGCCACGCTCGCGCAAGCCCATTTCGCCCTGGTCGTCACCCATGCCGCTCGGCTGTCCACTGCGGTCGGCCTGCATGCCTTGTCCGCGCTGACCTTTCTGGCCGGGCTGGGTCTGGCGCATCTGTTGGCCGCCCTGGCCCTGCTGCTGCTGTTTGCCCTCCTCGAAGGTGTCGTCCATGATGGACTGCTGTTCGCCCACCGCCTCGCCGAGTTTCTTCAGCTGTTCGGCCATTTCCTTGTTCTGGCGCTGCTGTTCGGCGTTCTGCTGGCCCTGCTGCATCCGCTCCATCAAGTCGCGCATCTGAGCGAGCATGTCCTTGGCCTGATCGCGCAAACCGTTTTCGGCCATCTGCTCCATCTCGCGCAGCATACGGTCGAGGTCCTCGGCGGACAGCTGCTGCTGGTCCTGGTTGTTGCCCGACTGCTGCTGGTTCTGCTCGCCGTTCTGCTTCATCATTTCCTGAGCGTATTCCTGGAAAGCCTGGCGCAGCTGCTGCATCAATTGCCGGATTTCCTCGTCTGAGGCGCCTTCCTCGAGCGCCTTGGCGAGCTTGTCCTGGATGTCGCGCAAGTTCTTTTCGGCCTCGGAGAGGTTTCCCTCTTCGATGCGCAGAGCGGTAGACCACAACTGATCGATGGTTTCATCCAGCACCTCGCGTGTGATCTTGCGGCCGCCGAGGCGGTGCACCGTGGCGCGCAGCGGCAGGTAGACGCGAGGATCGTCGATGA
>JBLMYE010000150.1:0-8404 GCA_050258115.1 Deltaproteobacteria bacterium
GGGAATTCTCTGCCGAAGGAGCCACCCTCACCATCGAGGAAGGCACGTTTTTCGCCGACAGCTCCGGTCCGCGCCGGTCGTTGCAATTTGTCCTGCGGGGCGCAACGTTCGGTGACACGACGGTTCGCTGGCAGCTGGCCATCCGCGCCTGAGAAGGGCCCTCCCGATCCCTAACTGTGTGGCCCATGATCGCGGTACCAGCCGGCCGTGGACCGTGGTAAGGCCCTGCCGGAATACGCGAAAGGACGCTGACCTTGACGATCGATCCTATCATTGCAATCCGCCGTGCGCTCATCTCCGTGTCCGACAAGACGGGCCTGATCGATCTCGCGCGGGATCTGGCTGAAAGAGGTGTCGAAATCCTGTCCACCGGAGGGACGGCGGCCGCGTTGAAAGCGGCGGGCCTGACGGTCATCGACGTAGCGGATCATACCGGCTTCCCGGAAATGATGGATGGCCGGCTCAAGACCTTGCATCCGAAAGTTCATGGCGGACTGCTGTCGATCCGCGGCAATAAAGAACACGAGCAGTCCGCAAGGACGTACGGCATCGCACCGATCGATCTTCTGGTCGTCAACCTCTACCCTTTCGAGTCGACGCTTTCCAAAGGCGGCACTTACGACGAGTGTGTCGAGAATATCGACATCGGCGGGCCCGCGATGATCCGCGCGGCGGCAAAGAACCACGCAGGTGTGGCGGTGATCGTCGAGCCGGAAGACTACGATGCGCTGCGCCGGGAACTCGCCGTCAACGCCGGCGGCACGTCGCTGTCCTTCCGCAGAGGTATGGCGGCCCGGGCCTTGGCGCGAACGGCGGCCTACGACGGCGCCATTTCCAACTGGCTCTCGTCCGATCCGGACGCGGCGGGCCGTCCCGCAAGCGCATTCCCGCGAACGTATACGATGCAGCTCACCAAGGCGCTCGACCTTCGCTATGGCGAAAATCCACACCAGTCGGCCGCTTTCTACCGTGAAATCGGCGGGCCCGGTGGAACGGTCGCTTCCGCCCGCCAACTTGGAGGCAAAGAGCTTTCCTACAATAATATCGCGGATACAGATGCGGCATTGGAATGCGTTAAAGAGTTCGATTCTGCCGAGCCTGCCTGTGTCATCGTCAAGCACGCCAACCCCTGCGGTGTCGCGGTCGCCGCGACTCTGAGGGACGCTTACGAACTCGCCTATCTCACCGATACAGAGTCCGCCTTCGGTGGCATCATCGCCTTCAATCGCAGTCTCGACGCCGAAACGGCCGAGCTGATTGTTTCGCGGCAGTTCGTCGAAGTGATCGTGGCACCTGACGCGGCGCCGGACGCGGTCGAAGCCGTCGCCCGGAAAAAGAATGTGCGCCTGCTCGTTACCGGGCCCTGGTCCGATGCGCACGGACCGCGACGCGAATTCAAGAAGGTGAACGGCGGGCTTCTGGTGCAGGACGCCGATCAGGGCCTGACGCAGAAACTTTCCGTCGTAACCCGGCGCGCGCCGACGGCGTCGGAGATGGCGGATATGGTTTTCGCAATGAAAGTGGCGAAGTTCGTCAAGTCGAACGCCGTCGTCTATGCTCGCGGTATGGCGACGATCGGCATTGGCGCCGGACAGATGAGCCGCGTGAATTCAACGCGCATCGCGGTCGAAAAGGCAAAACAGGCGGGTCTGGAACTCGCCGGTTCCGTCGTGGCTTCGGATGCCTTCTTTCCCTTCGCGGACGGATTGATCACGGCTGCGGAGGCCGGAGCGACAGCCTTCATTCAACCTGGAGGCTCGATGCGCGACGAAGAAGTCATCAAGGCTGCAGACCAGCGCAATCTTGCGATGGTGTTCACCGGAATGCGCCACTTCCGGCACTGACAGCTACACAGGGGTCGTGAGCTTCTTCAGCGCATAGAGAGCTTCGAGCGCCGCCTTGGGCGTCAGCTCGTCAGGATTGATTTTCGCCAGCGCAACTTCGACGGGCGACGGCCCGGACCTGGCCGAAACACTTTTCGGACGAGCGGCTGCGAACAATGGCAGATCGTCGAGCGCCTTTCCCGAGACCGTCTCGCGCCGGTCGTTCTTTTCAAGAAGATCGAGAACTTCTCGTGCCCGCTCGACGACCGTTGCCGGCAGGCCGGCGAGCTTGGCCACTTGAATGCCATAGGAGCGATCGGCGGCGCCGGGTTTGACCTTGTGCAGGAACACGATCTCGTCGTGCCATTCCTTGACCTCCATGGTGACGTTCCCGACATCGATCAGGCGACCGGCGAGAGCGGTCAGCTCATGGTAGTGCGTCGCGAAGAGCGCACGGCATTTGGAGACCTCGTGCAGGAATTCCACCGTGGCCCACGCAATCGACAATCCGTCGAAGGTCGCGGTTCCGCGTCCGATCTCGTCGAGAATGACGAGCGAACGATCCGTTGCCTGATTGAGTATGCCGGCGGTCTCCACCATCTCGACCATGAAGGTGGAGCGGCCACGCGCGAGATCGTCCGAAGCGCCGACTCTGGAAAACAGCCGGTCCACGACACCGATGCGTGCCGACCGGGCCGGAACGAATGAACCCATCTGAGCCAGTACTACGAACAAAGCATTCTGACGCAGGAAGGTCGACTTGCCGGCCATGTTCGGCCCTGTAACCAGCCAGATTCGGGCATTGGTCTTTTCGTCAAAACCGGCTGGGCGCTCTTCGATCTCTCCGAGGATGCAGTCGTTTTCGATGAAGGCGCCGGCCTTCGACTGCTTTAGCGCCAGTTCGACGACGGGATGCCGTCCGCCGATGATTTCGAAGTTACGGCTGTCGCTGATCTCCGGGCGCGTATAGTTCTCCGCGACGGCAAGGTCTGCGAGGGCGGCGAGATGATCGATCTCCGCCAGCGCCCCGGCAACACCGGTCAGTGCGCGCTCATTGTCGGAAACGGCAGCCGCGAGCGCTTGGAAGATTTCCTCCTCCAAAGCAACTGCGCGTTCTCCTGCCGAAGCGATCCGCCCCTCGACCTCGGCCAGTTCCAGCGTCGTAAAGCGCATCGCATTCGCCATGCTTTGCCGATGCCGGAAGACGTCGCTGAAGGGAGGGGTCGTCAACGCCTTCGCGTTCAATGCGGTCACTTCGATGAAGTAGCCGAGAATATTGTTGTGCCGGACCTTCAGCGTCTTGATGCCAGTCTGCTCGACGTACTTCCCCTCCAGACCCGCGATCACCTGCCGGCTCTCGTCGCGCATTTGCCGCGCCGCATCGAGTGCCTCTGAATATCCAGCCCGGACGAAGCCACCGTCGCGTTTCAGGTGCGGCAGATCTTCGACGAGCGCCGCACTGAGAGCATCGAAGAGCTTCTGATCGGCTCCGCCGAGTTCTTGTGTCACCCGCTCAAGCTCGAGCGGCAGGCCCAATGTCGCCCCGGCCTGCCTCAAGAGGCGAGCGCATGCCGATGCAGCGGCCAGTCCGTCCCGCAAGGCCCCGAGATCGCGAGGGCCACCGCGTGCGAACGCCAGTCGCGATACCGCGCGCGCGATGTCGGGGGCGCCGCGCAGGCGCTCGCGCAGGCTCTCCCGCAATCCGGAATCCGCCACGAGGAATGACACGGCGTCGAGCCGCTGGTCGATGATCGCAACATCCCGCAACGGGCTGGCGAGCCGGTTGGCCAGTTCGCGCGCCCCAGCCGCCGTCACCGTCCGGTCGATCGCGGCGAGCAGGCTGCCGCTCTTATCTCCAGAAGATGATCGCGTGATCTCCAGGCTGCTCCGGCTGGCGGCATCGATCAGAAGCACGCCCGCATCACCCGTCCGCCTGGGTGGCCGGATGACGGGGCGTTTGCCGATCTGCGTGAGGTCGACATAGCGCAGGAGCGCGCCGACAGCCGCCAATTCGGTCCGCGAGAAATTACCGAATGCGCCGAGATCGGCGACACCCAGCTGAGATTTCAAGGTCCGCTCGCCGGAGATGCTGTCGAAAGAAGCGGAGGCAACAGGTGTCGCGGCCGAACCGGCGACACCGAACCAGCGCTTGAGATCCTCCTCGGCGATCAGAGCATCGGTGGCGATGATTTCGCCGGGGGAGAGCCTGATCAGTTCACCGGGGAGATCCGGTCCGGAGACTTCTCCGATTTCCAGTTCCCCGGTCGAGATATCGAGAGAGGCCAGCGCATACCGCACCGAGCGGTCGAGCGGGTTGGCGTCGTCCCGCCCAGGGGCCCGGGCGAGGGCCGTCAGGTAGTTGCGCGACTTCGCGTCGAGAAGCGTGTCCTCTGTCAACGTTCCTGGCGTAACGAGACGAACGACATCGCGCCGGACAACCGCCTTCGATCCCCGCTTGCGCGCCTCCGCCGGATCTTCGAGCTGCTCGCAGACGGCGACGCGGTAGCCCTGCCTTATGAGCCGCTGGAGATATTCGTCGGCGCGATGGATCGGGACGCCGCACATGGGAATATCGGCGCCCTGATGCCGGCCCCTCTTTGTCAGAACGATCCCGAGCGCGGCGGAGGCGACCACGGCATCTTCGAAGAACAGTTCGTAAAAGTCTCCCATCCGGTACCAGAGCAGGCTGTCCGGATTGGCCGTTTTGATCTCGAGGAACTGGGCCATGGACGGCGTCGCGTCCGCTGTCGCCGGCATCCGGCCGGTCACGACAGCCTCGGCCGGCGCGGTCTCCACACCGTCACCTGCTGTACCCTCGTCCGTCTGCCCGCTCTTGCGCCGTGCGGCCATGCCCACCCCTGCGACTGGATCGGAAGAGACATAGCGGCTTGCAAGATCAGGGGCTAGGGCGGGCAGCGCCGCCACCCCGGTTCATAAACCGAAAGTAGCAGATGGGCCGCGTTGAGAAATTTGCCGCAAGAGCCTACGGTGCGGCCCCGCCCGGCGGGCGGTCCGGATCCAACGCAGGCTTTGCCCGGCCGCCCTATCGGCAGCCGAAAGCGCAAGGAAGAAGCACTCGAATGGCTCACAAAAACGCGCCTGCTCGCATCACCTCTCAGGAGGCATTGCAATTCCACGCGCAAGGTAAGCCGGGCAAGCTCGAAATCACCCCGACGAAGCCGCTCGCCACGCAGCGCGACCTGTCGCTGGCCTATTCGCCGGGTGTAGCGGTTCCGGTGGAAGCGATCGCCGAAAACCCGTCGCTGGCCTACGACTACACGAACAAGGGCAACCTGGTTGCGGTCGTCTCGAACGGCACGGCGATCCTGGGCCTCGGCAATCTCGGTGCCCTGGCCTCCAAGCCGGTCATGGAAGGCAAGGGCGCATTGTTCAAGCGCTTCGCCGACATCGATGCCACCGATCTTCTTGTCGACACCGCCGATGTCGACGCCTTCATCAACTGCGTCCGCTATCTCGGCCCGACGTTCGGCGGCATCAACCTGGAAGACATCAAGGCCCCGGACTGCTTCATTATCGAAGAGCGGTTGAAGGAACTGCTCGACATTCCGGTGTTTCACGATGATCAGCACGGAACCGCGATCATTGCCGCCGCCGGTCTCCTGAATGCCCTCGAATTGACCGGCCGCTCGATCGATGATTTCAAGCTCGTGGTCAATGGCGCGGGAGCGGCCGGCATCGCCTGCCTCGAACTGCTGGCGGCGCTCGGAATGCCAAAGAAGAATGTCATCTTCTGCGACACCAAGGGCGTGATCTACCAGGGCCGCAAGGAGGGCATGAACCAGTGGAAGTCGGCGTACGCGGCCAAAACCAAGGCCCGCACGCTGGCTGAAGCGCTCGAGGGCGCCGATGCGTTCTTCGGTCTCTCGGCCAAAGGTGCCGTGACGCAGGACATGGTCCGCTCGATGGCTGAAAAGCCCATCATTTTTGCCATGGCGAACCCTGATCCCGAGATCACGCCGGAAGAAGTGGCGGCCGTGCGTTCGGATGCGATCATGGCGACCGGCCGCTCTGACTACCCAAATCAGGTCAACAACGTTCTCGGCTTCCCGTTCATTTTCCGCGGCGCTCTCGACGTACAGGCGCGAACAATCAACGAGGCCATGAAGATCGCGGCGACGAAAGCTTTGGCCGAACTCGCTCGCCAGGAGGTGCCGGATCAGGTCGCCGCCGCCTTCCACGGGCGCCGTCCCACGTTTGGACCCGAATACATTATCCCGGCGCCGTTCGATCCCCGGCTAATCAGCCACGTTCCACCGGCCGTCGCAAAGGCCGCGATGGAGAGCGGCGTTGCGCGCCGTCCGATCGTCGACATGGAAGCGTATGTCGCGCGTCTGAAGGGCCGGCTCGATCCGGTCACGGGTTGGCTGCAGGCCACCTTCGATACCGTCCGCCAGGAACCCAGGCGGGTGATCTTCGCCGAGGGCGATGATCCCGCCGTCGTTCGTGCGGCCAATACATATTATGCGCAGGGCTTCGGGACGCCCATTCTGGTCGGGCCAAGGGATCTCGTAAAGCGGCGGTTTCAGGAACTCGGCATCCCTCTGCGCGCCGAGTTCCAGGTCATCGACACGACCCAGTCGGCCCACGCGGAAGAATTTGCCGAGTTCCTGTATCAGAGGCTACAGAGGCGCGGATACTTGAAGCGGGATTGCGAGCGGCTCGTGCGCAACGAGCGCAACGTATTTGCAGCGTTGATGGTCGTCCACGGCCACGCCGATGCCATGGTATCGGGCGTCACGCGCAATTGGACGAGCGTGTTCCAGGATGTTCGCCGCGTCATGGATGCAGAGCCGGGGCGCAATATCATCGGCGTATCGCTGGCTCTGTGTCGAGGCCGCGCCGTTCTCATTGCGGATACCAGCGTCCACGACATGCCGACGCCGGAACAGCTTGCTAATATCGCGGTCGAAGCGGCGAAGGCGGCGCGTAATTTCGGCCTGGAACCGAGGGTCGCGATGCTGGCCTACTCGACCTTCGGCCAGCCGCGCGGCGAGCGTTCGGACGTGGTGCGGGAAGCCGTCCGGATACTCGACGAACGGCAGGTCGATTTTGAGTATGACGGCGACATGGCCGCCGACGTGGCGCTGAATGCCGACCTGATGAAGCTCTATCCCTTCTGCCGGCTCACCGACACGGCAAACATCCTGATCATGCCTGCATTCCACGCCGCGTCGATATCGACGAAGCTGCTGAAGGAGCTTGGCGGAGCAACCGTCATCGGCCCGCTGCTCGTCGGCCTGGAGCATTCCGTCCAGATCTGCACGCTTGGCGCAAAGGATTCCGACATCGTCAATATGGCGGCTCTCGCGGCCTACGACCTCAGTTCGTGAGACGTTACATCTCGGTGCAGATCTTGCCGAAGTGCGAAGCGCCTTCCTCGTAGCGGAAGGCGTCGGCGAGGCTTGCGAGCGGGAATGTCCGGTCAATGACGGGCCGGACGGACGGATTGGCGTTAAACGCGCGGATCATTTCGAGCTGATGGCGGCGGCTGCCCACGATGATGCCTTGCAGCTTGATTTGCTTTGCCATCATTAGGAGTGTGGGAACGTTCCCGGCCACGCCCGTCAGGATTCCGATCAGTGAGACGTGGCCGCCCACCCGTGCCGCCACTATCGACTGCGGCAGTGTACCAGGCCCTCCGATTTCGAGGACATGGTCGACACCACGCCCGCCGGTGAGGTCACGAACGGCTTCGCCCCACTTCGGTTCCGACTTATAGTTGATCGTATGGTCGGCACCGAGCGCCTTCGCCTTCACGAGCTTGGCGTCAGAAGACGACGTAATGATCGCCGTTGCACCGAACATCTTGGCGAACTGCAAAGCAAAGACGGCGACGCCGCCGGTGCCGAGGATCAGCACGCTGTCGCCGGCCTTGAGTTGCCCGTCGACGGCGAGGGCCCGCCACGCCGTCAGAGCCGCGCACGGAAGCGTTGCCGCCTCACCGTGTGACCAGCCTTTGGGAGCGTGATTGAACCAGTGCGCCGGTGTCACGACGGTTTCGCGCGCGTAGCCGTCGATCCCGTCGCCGGGAACGTGGCTGAAGTTACCATGAGGTGGGACGCCGTCCTGCCAGTAGGGAAAGAAAAGCGATACCACATGATCGCCGGCGGCAAATCCGCTGACGCCTGCGCCCACGGCTTCCACAACTCCGGCGCCATCGGACATTAGAATGCGCCTGTCGTCGGCGGGGATCGCTCCATTCGCGACAGCGTAGTCGTGATAGTTGAGGGAGTTGGCGTGTAACCGCACGCGAATTTCGCCTGGCCCTGGGGCTCCGGGATCGGCAAGTTCGACCACTTCCAGGGAGTCGAGCTTCGACGGCTTTCGGGTGACGACGGCCTTCATGAGATGCTCTGCTCCTTATTCGTAGAATGCGAACTCTTTGCGGACCGTCTCGACGACCTCCCAGGTCCCTGTGAAGCCGGCCGGCGAAAGAAAGGCGTCACCGGCGCGGTACGTCGCCGTCTGCCCATCGTCACCGGTGACGATGAGGACCCCGGACAGGATGTGGCAGAACTCGCTTTCCGTGAAAATGCAGCGCCATTTGCCGGGTTTAGACT
>JBLMYE010000151.1:0-2848 GCA_050258115.1 Deltaproteobacteria bacterium
CCCGAACCTGTGGCCCCGGCGTCATAGTGCTTCGTTACCGGTACTGGCTGATATGCCGATTAACGATAATGCTGCAACCGTCACCGCAGCCATGAGATAAGGCAGAGCCGCATCGAGAAGCGGCCGCAGCATTTCCCGCGCGACACCTAACGTCGGATCAGCACCGCCCTGGCCGAAAAAAAGCTGCCAGAAAACGATCTGAAGAAGGCTTGCGGCGAGCACGGGAACGGCGATCAGAACACTCCACCACCGGCTTCGCCCTTTGTCCGGCAGACGCTTCCACAGAAGTACCGTCAGAAACGGGACCGTGGTTAACGCAACGGTGGCCCAGCCATAGAAGCTGAACCATCTGTCCCCGAAACCCAGCCGCAGGCCGGCCGCCAGCATCAAGCTGCCGACGGTCACCATGCTGAGGCGATAAAGGAACTTTCGGCGATCCATCCGACGGCTTTTAGCGCCTTTCAGTATCGCAGCCTATCCAGCAGCTCAAAGCGGGTATTGCTCCGGCGCGACCCCGCAGTCGATCAGGAAGCGGCGGATCTGGACCACTTCGTCCTTGGGCATCGAGTGGCTGGCATGATGGAAGAGAACGGTCCGGCCCTTCAGCGTTACCGCGATGCGCGATCCATTCCGCTCCTCGATGTCGGCTCCCAGTTCCTTGAGCGTACTTTCGACTTCCCTGAAGTCGAGGTTCGCGGGAATGGGATGGGCGAAAATGGCGTGGACGATCTTACGATGGCGATGGTTCATGGAGTGCTCCCTCGGAATGGTGAGCACCTGCCTAGCACTGCTCCGGCGTCACCCGGGTTGAGGTGAGTCAAATACAGCGCCGGGCAGGGGGTGGCGCAACCGCCTGAAAACACGAAGGGCTGCCCGTTTCGGAGCAGCCCCGTGAGATCGGTGCGAAGTTCCGTCGGCATCGGCCCGACGGCGTCGCGGCGCATCAGGCCGTCGGCGGAAGGTGTTCCGGCGAAAGCCCGCGCGATCCCGACATCGCAGCCTTCAAGATCCCACTCGACATCGGATCACCTCCTTTCGATTGTTGAACGATAAGAATAAGCTCTCATATTCGCACCGGCTTGAAAAGAGGCCCTCCACTCGGCGCAAGGCTGATGCAAGATGGACAAGCGCGACCCCAGCCCTAACGACCAGGCAGAATGATGCATCTCCGGGTTCTGGAACCCCACCCCAACGTGCTGGCTTTCTACGATGGGCGCGTACGGGGCTACCGTTTCGCTGCCGCCAGTAACTGGGTTGACGACGGAGCGCTCTCACTTGGCATCGCCAGCTATGCGATCATCGATGGTTCCGAGGCGCTCGTCTACGACACCCACGTTTCGGTTCCGCATGCTAAGGCCGTTCGCGAGGTTCTCGCCGCAAGGGGCGTTCGCCGCTTTACTGTGGCGCTCAGCCATTGGCATCTCGACCACATTGCGGGCAACGACGTATTTGCCGGATGCGAGATCATCGCCTGCAAACGCACGGCGGAGCATTTGGCGGAGCATCGCACCGCGATCGAAGCCGGCACCTATGAAGGCCCACCGCCGATCAGGCCGCTGGTCATGCCGACCCGGACCTTTGAAGGACGCCTGCCGATTGCAATCGGCCGCCTGACGGTTGAACTCTTGCAGTTCGACATCCACAGCGACGACGGCGTTGTGGTCTGGCTGGGTCAAGACCGGCTGCTGCTGGCGGGCGACACCCTGGAGGATACGGTGACCTACGTGGCCGAGCCGGAAAACCTCGCGCGTCATCTTCCCGAACTGGATCGTCTCGCCGGCTTATCTCCCGCGCGTATCCTGCCGAACCATGGTTCTCCGGATCGCATCGCCTCCGGCGGATACGGTCCGGATCTGATCCCGGCAACGGGACACTACATCGGCAATCTGCTGGCGATCAGGAACGCCCCGGAACGCCGCCACACGCCACTGCGCGATCTTGTTGCCGGCGACGTCGCGAGCGGCGCGCTCGAATACTACGAGGGCTACGAAGCCGTTCACATCAGCAACGTCGCGCGCGTCCTGGCGGCCTAGTCAGGCGGACGAACATCCGCCCCCTCATCGGCGCTCACGTAGAGGTTCGCCCCCATTTCCTTGAACTTGCCGCTCATCTCCTCCATCCCCCTGGACTGCTCGTTGAGGCGTGCCGCATAATCGCGAACGTCCTGCGTAATCTTCATCGAGCAGAATTTTGGTCCGCACATGGAGCAGAAGTGCGCCACTTTGTGCGCTTCTTTCGGCAGCGTCTCATCGTGGAAGCTGCGGGCCGTGTCGGGGTAGAGACCGAGATTGAACTGATCCTCCCAGCGGAAGTCGAAGCGCGCCCGCGACAGCGCATCGTCCCGCAGTTGCGCCGCCGGATGCCCCTTGGCGAGATCGGCGGCGTGCGCCGCGATCTTGTAGGTGATCACCCCGGTCTTCACGTCGTCGCGATTAGGCAATCCCAGGTGCTCCTTCGGCGTCACGTAACAGAGCATGGAGGTTCCGAACCAGCCGATCATGGCCGCGCCGATCCCGGAAGTGATGTGATCGTAGCCCGGTGCGATGTCCGTCGTTAGTGGGCCGAGCGTGTAGAAGGGCGCCTCGCCGCACTCGCGGAGCTGCTTGTCCATGTTGATCTTGATCTTGTGCATCGGGACATGGCCAGGACCTTCGATCATCACCTGGCAGCCCTTGGCCCATGCGATCTTCGTCAATTCGCCCAGCGTCTCGAGTTCGGCGAACTGCGCGCGGTCATTGGCGTCGGCGATGGAGCCAGGCCGCAGACCGTCACCCAGCGAGAACGAAACGTCGTAGGCCCGCATGATGTCGCAGATCTCGTCGAAGCGTTCGTAGAGGAAGCTCTCCTT
>JBLMYE010000152.1:0-6019 GCA_050258115.1 Deltaproteobacteria bacterium
CTCTGCCAGTGTATCCGGCGGTAGTCTAGTGATCCTGCGGGCGGCTTGGCTTAACCGCGGTCAATTTGCCGGACCGCACTTGATTAGAAGCCTTCATCCTCCCGGTCGACGGCCTCGGCGAAGCTGACCAGAAGCTGAACATCCGCCACCGTCACGCGATCACGGTCGACGCTGACTCCGAGCGGCCGCAATTTTACGAGGGCGCGGGAAAAGCTTTCCGGCTTCATGCCGAGGCGATTGGCGATCAGAGCCTTTTCGTAAGGAAGCTCGATGGTCGTGGCCCCCTGCCGGACTGGGCTCAGGCCGACGAGGAAGTCGGCGATCCGCTGAGGTGCCGATAGCACCTTGATCTTCTCGATCTGCTCGACAAGTGCTTTGAGATGCGAGGACGCCGACGCCAGCATCGAGAGCGCGAGATCAGGCTGCTCACGGATGCGCCGCCTCAGAGCCTCGCCGTCCACGCGCAGCAGCCGGGCCGGTGTCACCACTTCGGCGCTCACAGGATAGCGGCCACCGAGGAATATGGCTGCCTCGGCGAAAGTTTCCCCTCGTTTGAACACGCCGACGATGACCTCTTTCCCGTCCGGCGTGCTTCGGTAGAGCTTGACCCAGCCGTCGAGAACGAGAAAGAAACAGGATGCTGGCTCGCCCTGCTGGAAGAGTTGCGTTTGCTTCTCGTAGCTGCGAACCGGCTGCGTGCCGATGATCGATTGCGCAACCTCCTGCGACATCGCTCCAAAAAGAGGTGTCGATCTGACGATCTGCCAGTCGCGAACATCCATTGGCTTTGTGCTCATGTCTTTGATTGCCGCCCCGCGCGCGTCGAGACTTTAGCGTAGTTCTCCGCTCGTTACAGCGCGGGCACAGTGAAAGGCAGCGTCCACGATGATGCAAGCGGCCGGAACACCGGTTGAAACCCGGAGTCTGTTGCATGCGGGCGGACCGTCGTTGGACTGTGACTATTGCCCAGATCGAACGCCCAATTTTCTTGCGGTCAGCAGATGCCAGCATTCGACATTACGGCCCTTGTCCTTGAATTGCCGGAGCAGCTTGCATCCAGTCCGGGCCTAATCCACATAAGGGGCTGAGGGCACACCGGTAAGCATCCTGCGAACCAGACGTTTCTGGACGTCGCCGCGTAAAGTCTGCGTTCGCTCACTTGGAGAGATCTCGATGACGAAACTCACGATCAACGGGCGCGAGCTTGAGGTCGGTGCCGACACGGATACCCCGCTGCTGTGGGTGCTGCGCGACGAGCTTGGTCTGACCGGTGCCAAATACGGATGCGGGCAGGCATTGTGTGGCGCCTGCGTCGTGTACGCCGACGGAGCGCCGATCCGCTCCTGCGTCGTGGCGGTCAAGAGCGTCGCCGGTCAGAAGATTACGACACCCGAAGGCCTCGACGGCCGCGTGGCCGACGCCGTGCGGTCGGCATGGACAAAGCATGATGTCGCCCAATGCGGCTACTGCCAACCCGGACAGATCATGACTGCCGTCGCGCTACTAAATGAAAAACCTGCACCGACCGATGCCGAGATCGATGATGCCATGAACGGCAATATCTGCCGGTGCGCCACCTATGGGCGCATTCGTACCGCCATCAAGACCGCGTCCGAAATCCTCAAGGGTTGAGAAGAAACTCCGATGTTCAAATCAGATGTCTCTGAAAGCGCCCGGTTTCTGACAAAAACTCCGGCAGCCGACATAGCCGGCTTCAACCGGCGCGGCTTCCTCCGTCTTGCGGCCGGCACCGGCGCAGGCCTCGTTATTGGCGCCTATCTCCCGGCAGGTCCGCTCGGCGTCGGGAACGCGGAAGCGTCGGAAGGCGGAAACGCAGTATTCAATCCCTTCGTATCTATCACGCCGGAAAACAAGGTCGTCGTGCTGTCGAAGCATCTCGACAAGGGGCAAGGCACCGCCACTGGCCTCGCGACACTCGTCGCCGAAGAGCTCGATGCCGACTGGAGCCAGATGGTGGCCGAGTTCGCACCAGCCAATACCGCTCTCTACAAGAACCTGTTCTTCGGCGTGCAGGGCACCGGCGGTTCGACCGCGATGGCGAATTCGTTCGAGCAATACCGGCAGGCCGGCGCCGCCGCACGGCAAATGCTGATCCAGGCAGCCGCCAAGGCCTGGAACACGGAGGCCGGCAGAATTTCGGTATCGAAGGGCGTTTTGACTGACGGGACGAGAAAGGCCACCTTCGGCGACCTGGCATCCGCGGCGGCGAAAATGCCGGTTCCTGAAAGGCCGCCGCTCAAGGATGCAAAGGACTTCGTCTACATTGGGAAGTCGTTCCCGCGTCTCGACCAGAATGCGAAAGTCGTCGCGGCGCCGGTCTTCACGCATGATATCCGTCTGCCGGGAATGCTGGTGGCCGTCGTGGCCCGACCGCCGCGCTTCGGCGGAAAAGCCGCTTCCGTGGATGCCGCCAAGGCCAAGGCCGTGAACGGCGTGCGGGACGTCGTCGTTATTCCGGCCGGAGTTGCCGTCGTGGCGGACACGACATGGGCCGCCATCAAAGGCCGCGAAGCCTTGCAGGTGGCCTGGGACGAGAACGCCGCCGACAAGCGCGGCACGAGCGGTCTGATTGAAGAATACAGGGCTCTCGCCGCGAAACCGGGCCTTCCCGTGCGCAAGGATGGCGATGCAGAGAAAGCTATCGCCGGAGCGAAAACCGTCATCGATGCGGAATTCGTATTCCCGTTCCTGGCCCATGCGCCAATGGAACCTCTCGACGCTGTTCTGGTCTTCAAGGAAGGCAAGGCGACGCTGTCGCACGGCTGCCAGATGCAGACGATCGACCAGGCGGTGACGGCCGCGATTCTCGGCATCCGGCCCGAAGAGGTCACCATCGAGACGCAGTGGGCCGGGGGATCTTTCGGCCGTCGCGCCGTCTACGATGCCGATTACGTCGCGGAAGTGGCTCACATCGTCAAAGCCCTCGGAACGGATAAACCCGTCAAGCTCGTCTGGACCCGTGAGGACGACATTCGGGGCGGCTATTACCGTCCGATGTACCTCCACCGGGTCAGGATCGGCCTGACGGAAGCCGGCGACATTGCGGGCTGGCATCACCGCATCGTCGGCCAGTCGATCATGGAAGGCACGGCTTTCGCGGCGAACTTGATCAAGAACGGCGTGGATTCAACCTCGGTTGAAGGCATCGCCGACACACCTTATGCGATCCCGGGATTCGAAGTCGAAGTGCACAACACGAGGGTGGGGGCTCCGCCGCTGTGGTGGCGCTCCGTCGGCCACAGCCACACCGCTTACGTGATGGAAACGCTGATAGACGAAGTCGCGGTCCGCACCGGCAAGGATCCGGTGGCGTTCCGGCTCGCCTTGCTCGGTGAAAAACATCCGCGGCACGCGGCTGTTCTGAAACTTGCCGCCGAAAAAGCCGGCTGGGGCAGTCCGCCACCGCCGGGCATTGCGCGCGGCGTGGCCGTTCACGAAAGCTTCAAGAGCTTCGTTGCCCAGGTGGCCGAGGTCCGCATCCTCGACGGCCGTGCGAAGGTTGAGCGTGTGGTGTGCGCCGTCGATTGCGGATTACCCATTAACCCGGACAACATCGCAGCCCAGATCGAAGGCGGCATTGGGTACGGTCTCGGAGCCGCACTGCATTCGCACGTCACCATGACGGATGGCGTGGTCGATCAAACGAACTTCGGCGATTACGAGGTGTTGCGCTTCAACGAGATGCCGAAAGTCGAAGTCCACATCGTTCCCTCTACTGCTCCGCCGACGGGCATCGGCGAGCCCGGCACGCCACCGATCGGGCCCGCCGTCGCGAACGCCGTCGCAGCTCTCACGGGACAGCGCATCCGTCAGCTGCCCATGGCCATGCACAAACTCGCGGCCACTTGAGCGAGCACTCGGTCCACGCCCCTCTTGGGAATCGCGGGCCTCGTTCAATCTCGATTCATGGCCCGAACTATGTAAATCCCCGGTGCCCGGTTCTAGTGGCGAAGTTCGTGGGCGGCTTCCTCGAGCCCTTCGCGGAACGCCGCCACGGCTTCACCCGCGACTTCACGGTTCAGCCGGGAGAATTGCTCCACTTCGACCTGCACCTCGCGCTGGGCCGTGTCCACGACATCGCGATATGTTGTCATGAGATCGTTGACGTTGCGGCATCCCATCAACCGCCTTGTCGCCTGGAGTTCCTGCTCGAGGCAGCGGCCCATGAAGCCGAGCCACGCCTTGTTCACGCGGAAAGCCTGATCGATGAGCCGCCCATTGATCTCCGTCATCATCGCGAACACGGGCCGCTGCATTTCCATCCACGACTCGAGCGTTGCTTTCGCTCGCGTTTCCAAGGATTCGTAATCGAGTTCGGATTGTGTCGGTTTGTTCGTCATGACCATAAACCCAGGCTGGTGTTGACGCGACGCGGGCCATCGGGAAATGCCAGAGCACGTATCCGGGACCAGCGGACGGCTGCTTGTTTTCTGCTGCGTGATCTGCGCGGAGAAGTATGCACCAGACCCGCACTGTGCAGCCTGTGCCCGATCAAGTCATCCCATGACATTTGCGTGTTTGAACGCCGTGCAGCGCATATTCCGTCTTGCCATCGACTTCCTGCATGGCTGGCCGGTGCGTTTCACTCTTCTGTCTCTCTGAAAATCAGTTCGAGCCACGCTTCGTCGAGGGCCTCGATCGTGTCGACGTCGAGAAATTCCAGCCGATCGCGGACAGTGACCGCGACGGCATCACGGATCAGTCCTTTTGCTCCGCGATCCTGGGTCAGGCTGCGCAAATCTGGGAAATAGTTGCGCGGCCAGATTACGGGATTTCGCTGTCTTCCCTCCCGGTCAGCCGCATGAACGATCCGTCTGCCATTTGCCTCAATGAAAGCATCAGCCAAGGCGTTCAACGTCGCCGTTCTGATAAGGGGCATGTCGCCCAATAGGATCGCAACACCGATGGTTTGATCAGACAGCGCATTCACGCCTGCCGCGATCGAGTATCCAATTCCGCTCCGGTCGGGATCGCAGCGAACAAGGCGAACCGGATACTTCCGCAGCGCATCCGCAATGCCATCGTGATCGTCACCCGTCACGACAATGATGTCGCGAAAGCTGGAGTCGGCCAGCGCCGCGACGCTGTGTGCGATCACGGGGCCATCAGCGAGTCTCGCTAACAGCTTGTTGTCTACGCCAAAGCGCTGTGACCGGCCTGCGGCCAGAACGATGGCGGCCAGATGCATAGATCCATCCGGATTCTGCTCAAAGCTGCCCAAAGGCGAACTAGCCCCATTGTTTCAAAGCAAGCGCCTGCCAAGTCTCCCAAGGCAGGTCGCGTCCCGGATAGGCCACCGACGTGAACGGCCATAGCTGCGCGATCCACGCACGCACGAGCTTGCCGAGTTCTGTGTCGCGCCTCTCCGCGTCCGGGCCGCTGCGCACCCAATAGAAGACCTTGGCATCATACCCGCGGCGGTCACTGGGGAAGATATAGACGCATCCCAGGCAGCGGCTCTCATCGCTGGACATCACCGTGTAGGCGAACGAATGCCGGATTGTGAACTCGCGCTGGTGCCAGGCCAAGTCGATCAGATCCTCCTGCCTCGTCAATCCATCTGGCCACGCGCTGTTCGGATCGAGAAGCCCACGCAATCGGTCGCCACTCTCCACCACGGCCGCGAAATCCTTGTCCACATCGTCCGCGCGCAACATACGCAGGTGATATCCCTCGCCGTCGAGGCGCTCCGGGACCCCGAAATCCGGCGGGACCAATTCACGTCCGTACATGTTGGCTCCTTCAGCCATGAAGATGGATCATCTTTTCCTGGCCCAATGCTCGCCGGACAATGCGCCATCCGGTAGCGTGGCTGGTCAACGAAAAAGCCCCGGGGTTACCGGGGCTTTGACGAGGTCTGCCGCGCGTCTCAAGCCGAAGCGGCGGAAGCACGTCCGATGATGTCGGAGATCTCATCGAGAACCTGCAAGCGCTTCTTGCGCTCGATCTCCATCGTTTCGTCCGACACGGGCTCGACGTTCGTTTCCATGCGATGCAC
>JBLMYE010000153.1:0-4137 GCA_050258115.1 Deltaproteobacteria bacterium
CGGAAAGGGCGTGAACAAGACCGCTCGGCTGGTGTTGTAGGCGCTTACACGTCACGCCCGTCCGACCGCCGCAGGCGGCCGGCCAAATAGACGGCATAGATGGCGATCAGCGCCGCGGCCAACCCGAACCAAGTCAGCGCGTATTCCAGATGGCGGTTCGTAAGCTTCAATTCGGTCACACCGCCTTTTGGCCACCCGCCCGGCGCCGCACCCTCCGCGTCGACGAAGAGCGGGATCAGCTCCTTCGGCCGTGAACCGGCCGGGAAAGCGGCATCGATCATGCCTTCGAAATCCCGCCAGAACCAGAGGTTCGACTTGGGCTCGTTGTCGGGAACGAAGCGTCCATGCTGTCCGGGCAGGCGGATCAGGCCGATTACCTCCGTTTCACCCTGTATCTGCCCCTCCGAGCGCGAAGCAGGGTCCTTCAGGCTTTCTGGAACGAACCCGCGATTGACGATCAGCGTGGCCGGCGGGCTGGAAAGCACGAACGGCGTATAGACATGCACACCGGCTCCCAGCTGCGGGTCCGGCGCATAAAGGTACATCTCCTTGCCGTTGAGATACCGGCCGCGCAGCGAAACGTGTTTGTATTCCAGTTCGCTCCATCCGCCGGGCATGTGGCTTGCTGCCTGCGCGAGCGCCTGATCGATCGGCACGGTCGGTGCCGAGGCCCGCTCCGCAATCGCGGCCAGAAGGCCCTCCTTCCAGCGCAGCCGTTCGAGTTGCCACATGCCGAGGCCGGCCAGAACCGGAAGGGCCAGCGCAACCATGACAGTGGGCACCAGCAGTTTTTTTTCGCGAAGGGTCGTCAGCATAGGCAATCCCAACCTTCAGCTAGCGCGCCAGCCGGCCTTCTTCGGCCTTGTGCTTGTACTGAAGGGCGATCAGCAGAGCCTTGAGAAAGCGCAGCAGGCCGAGCGCGAAAATGGGGGTCACGAAGCCCCACAAAACCATGTGCAACCAGAGCGGCGGCCCGAACGCGAACTCGAACCACAAGGCAGCGCCAAGAACCAGAAAGCCGAGAATGAAAATGGCGAACACCGCCGGCCCGTCGCCCGTGTCGATGAACGCATAGTCGAGCCCGCAATGGGAGCACTTTTCGCGCAGAACGAGGACCTGCCGGAAGAGAGGCCCCTGGCCACAGCGAGGACAGCGCGCCATGAGGGCACTATGCATCACCGACGCGTGGTGTTCGGCCATGGCGGCGCTCTCCCTTGAAGCGGCAAGGGCGGCCCGAACGAGCCGCCCCCCGTAAATCAAATCATCCGCAGGTTTGCAAACGTCAGTGTGCGAGATGCTGCGCGATCTCCCCTGCACCCCAGACGTAGATGCACGCGAAGAGGAACAGCCACACGACGTCGACGAAGTGCCAGTACCAGGCCGCCGCCTCGAACCCGAAGTGCTGCTTCGGCGTGAAGTGGCCCTTCATCGCCCGCAGCAGGCACACCAGCAGGAAGATCGTTCCGATGATGACGTGCGCGCCGTGGAAGCCCGTGGCCATGAAGAAGGTCGAACCATAGGAATGGCCGGCGAACGTGAACGCCGCGTGGCCATATTCGATATACTGGAGCACCGTGAACGTCGCGCCGAGCAGCACGGTCAGAACGAGACCGATGATCAGCTGAGTACGGTTGTTCTTGAGCAGAGCGTGATGTGCCCACGTCACAGTGCAGCCCGAGAGCAGCAGGATGAGCGTGTTGACGAGGGGAAGGCCCCACGGATCAAAGGTGTGCTTGAAGCTGCCTTCCGCCGGAGCGCCCGTTGCAGGAATGGTGGCTTCCGTCATCTCGATCGGCACCGGCGGCCACTGCCCGCCGATGACCTCGTTGCGCTTTACCATACCGATCGCCTGCTGGACGTTGTCGAGATTGTAGGTCCCGTTCGGGAACAGCGCGACGTCGAAGTAGGCCCAGAACCAGGCGACGAAGAACATGACTTCAGAAGCGATGAACAGCAGCATGCCGTACCGCTGATGGATCTGCACCACCGGAGTATGCTGGCCCGTTTCGGCTTCGATCACGACATCGCGCCACCACATGAACGCCACGGCGGTGAGCCCGAGCATCCCGGCCGCAAACATGCCGGGACCATGAAGGCCAAACAGCCCCGCACCACCGCCCGTCGAACGCATCCAGATGATGGCTCCTATCGCGGAAACGAAGGCGGACACCGACGCGAGGATCGGCCATGGGCTCGGATTGAGCAGGTGGTAGTCGTGTTGGTTGGCATGCGTTGAGGCCATGGTCGTCTTCCCCGTCGTCTCTTGTTGCATCCGGACCTCCGGATTTTCACTTCCAGCGCCCCGGTCAATGGAGCGCTGCAATCCTAGCTTCTCTTCTCTTTCACCGTGTCGACCGACGCCTGCCCTTCGGCCTTCCCGCCCTCGACAGGATAGAAGGTGTAGGACAGAGTAATTTCCTTGATGCGTGACGATTCAGGGTCCTTCACGAGCCCCGGATCGACAAAGAATGAAACCGGCATCTCGACGGACTGGCCGGGCTCCAATGTCTGCTCCGTGAAGCAGAAGCACTCGATCTTGCTGAAGTAGAGACCAGCTGAATCAGGCGCTACGTTGAACGTCGCGGTACCGGTGATCTTGCGATCCGTCGTGTTCGTCGCGCGATAGAACACCAGCATGTTCTCACCGACGTGCGCTTCCACCGTGCGCTGCACCGGTTCGAACGACCAGCCGAGCTTTGGCGAAACGTTCGCATCGAAGCGAACCGTGACAGTGCGATCCAGAACGACATCCGGCGCCTTCGATGCCCGTTGCGTAGTACCGCCGAGCCCAGTGGCCTGGCAGAACATCTGATAGAGAGGTACCGCCGCGTAGGACATCGCGGCCATGGTCACAACGCCGCCGACACATAGCAGCGCCACCTTGGTGTCGCTTCGGCGCGATGTGCGGGCCTCGGTCATGGGGTGATCACTCGACAAATCGGCAGCCTCATTTCAGATCGCACGATTGGCGACGTTGCCGCCCAGATGCACGATGGTGGCCGCGTAGAACATGGCCACGAGGAACCCGAGACCGAGCGCAATCGCGATCGAGCGGGCGCGGCGCCGCTTGGCTTCAGCAGCCGCATGCGCCGCCTCCGTCATCACCGTGCCGGACATGTCGTTCATCACTGAAGTCCTTTCACGCCAGGAGGCGGTTCGCGGCACCCTCGACGACGAGGACAGCGAACAGCGCATAGAGGTACAGGATCGAGAACCAGAAGAGACGCTTGCAGACCTTGTCGGCCTCGCGGCCTTCCGTGATCCGCCACACATCGTAGGCGAGCCAGAGGAAGATCGCGCCGAGCACGACCGAGGTCACCCCATAGACGATGCCGGCGAACCCGAGGACCGACGGCAGGACGGCAAGCGGCACCAGAACGAGCGAATAGAGAATGATCTGCTTGCGCGTTTCCTGCGGCCCCGCAACCACGGGCAGCATCGGCACGCCGACGCGCTCATAGTCCCGCAGGCGCAACAGGGCGAGAGCCCAGAAGTGCGGCGGTGTCCACATGAAGATGATGAGGAAGAGCAGAATGCTTTCGATGCTCACCGAACCGGTTACCGCAGCCCACCCGATCATGGGCGGGAAGGCGCCGGCAGCGCCACCGATGACGATGTTCTGCGGCGTCCGCCGCTTGAGCCACATCGTGTAAATGACCAGATAGTAGAAGATGGTGAGAGCGAGCAGTGCCCCGGCGACCCAGTTCACGAGAACGCCGAGCGTGAGCACGGAAATGACCGACAGCACGCCACCGAACTGAAGGGCCTCGTTGGGTGTCACCCGCCCGCGTGGGATCGGACGAGCCGCGGTGCGGGCCATGTTCTCGTCGATGTCGGCGTCGTACCACATGTTGAGCGCACCCGACGCACCGGCGCCGAACGAGATCGCAATGATGGCGATGAGGCCGATAACAGGGTGAATGGGGCCGGGCGCAACCAGCATGCCGGCCACGGCCGTCAAGATAACGAGCGTCATCACCCGCGGCTTCATCAGAGTGACGAAGTCCCCGACGCTAGGTTCGAGAAGCTTCAGCGTGTCTGCGCTCTGAACGTTGGCTCCCGCGGTGGTCATCCTGCCTGCTTTCCGTATCTGAGACCGAGAAGCCGTTGCGCGGCCTTCATTGTCTCATAGCCCGT
>JBLMYE010000154.1:0-3629 GCA_050258115.1 Deltaproteobacteria bacterium
GCGCCGAATTCTGCGCAAGATCGCAGAGGATGAATTCGGCAGCCTCGGTGACACCTCCACGTTGGCAGATCCCGCCGTCGTCGACGATCTGATCGAAAACCGTCAGAACAAGCGGGCCGTCTAGAACGCGACGAGAAACTGGAAGCAAAAGGCGCGGGCCGAAAGTCCCGCGCCTTTTTGCGTCCGCGATCGCCTATTTGCAGCGAGAAAAGGCGCCGCGGTCGAGATGAAAGTGGTTCTTGTGTGCCGCATTGTATTCTGGCCCGAGAGCGACCCGGAAATAGCGGCAGGCGCGGCGATGAACTTCCTTCAAGAAGCGCGCTTCGGGTTTGTCGCCCTGCCAGTCGCGCAGAATGGAGATCTGCTTCCCGCTTTCCAGCGTGAAACCGGAAATATCGATGGCGTTGGCGGTGGCGTGCTGACTGCGGATGTTCTTCATCATCGGATTGCCGAGGATATTGCGGCAGTCGTAGATGCCCATGTCTCCGATCGCGGTCACGCGCTCTCCGAGAATCTCTTTCGCAAGCGGCTGAACCTCGTGCTCGACCCACAAAGACAGCGCCGCCGCCATCTCGCAGGCGAGTTTCTCCGCGCCGATGCGCGCTCCGCCGGCCTGCGAGAAACGCACGGCGTTCACCCATCCGCAGCCATTCTTGTAGGGCTGGTCCGCAACTGCCACGGCATCGATGTGCGGCTCTTTCAGGACCGCATCGCAGAGCGGCCGATCGAGCCGCAGCGCCGCAAGGCGCGTATCGACGAACCAATCCGGGCGCTCGGCCAGCGATATTGGCGGGAATGGACTGAACCGCTGCGGCAGGTAGCCGAGCCGCATTGCGGCAAGGAGTGACAGTCCGACGAGCAGGATGAGAAGGAGCCACGCGAACGAGCGGCGCTTCGGGCGGACAGGCTTGGACATGGGCACTCCGGATCGGTGCCCGACACTAACGAAGGTCTGCCGAAGCTCCTAGATCCGGCGCGCCACAGTCCACCGGATCACAGCCGTTGAAGAGCGGGGCGACACCGATGTAGATTTCAGAAATCGGAGATAATGCCGTCCTTTTCCCAATCCCCGTACCGGACGGGGTCGGGACCTTTGCGACCGCCGGTTTCCGGAGGCCCGTCAGCCTGAACCGCGTCTTTTGCCCGGCGCCGCGCTTCGGCCTCCGCGAGCGCGCGCCTCGCAGCGTCGCTTAGTTCGCGTGTAGCGGGCTCGGCACCGGCCTTCTGCTCTGGACCGGCTGAATCTTGAGCTTTGTCGTCTGCCATGACGGGGTGCACTCCAATTTCGCCGCCGCGACGCTGGTTGTCGAGGGCAACCATTCCCATATACCATCGCTATCCGGGATCGGATGACTTTGGCGGCGCTGTGAAGCCGCAGCAGTGTGCCACGCGAAGGGCTTGTCTCAAATGCCGATGAACTATGCAAAAACAGGCGTTCTCTTGATCGTGCTGACCGGCATTTTCGTTGCCATGGGTGCGCTGGTTGGAGGTCAATCTGGCCTTGTGATCGCCTTTCTGATGGCTCTGGTCATGAATGCGGTCAGTCTGTGGAAATCCGACACCATGGTCCTGAAGATGTTCGGCGCCAGGGAAGTCGATGAGCGGACAGCACCGGGATACGTGTCATTGGTCCGCCAGCTCGCTGAGCAGGCCGAACTGCCCATGCCGCGCGTGTGTGTCATCGATAATCCGCAGCCGAACGCCTTCGCCACCGGCCGCAGTCCGAGCCGGGCTGCTGTCGCCGCTTCCACGGGCCTGCTCGATACGCTTTCGCGCGAGGAACTGGCCGGGGTGATGGCGCACGAGCTGGCGCACATCAAGAACCGGGACACGCTGACGATGGGTGTTGCCGCCACCATCGGTGGTGCGATCTCGATGTTTGCCCAGTATCTGCAATTTGGAATGCTGTTCGGTGGCAATCGCGACAACGGTAACGGTCCGGGCTTTCTTGCGACGCTCGTGGCCATGCTGATCGCTCCCTTCGCCGCGATGCTCGTCCAGATGGCGATCAGCCGTTCGCGCGAATATCAGGCCGACCGTATGGGAGCCATGATCTGCGGCCATCCCATGTGGCTGGCCTCGGCTCTGGCCAAGATTCACAACGCGGTTCGGCGCACGCCGAACTGGCAGGCCGAACGGGTGCCGGCAGCCGCTCACGTCTTCATCATCAATCCGCTGACCGGACATGGCGTCGACAATCTGTTCTCTACCCACCCCAACGTCGAAAACCGCATCTGGGCGCTGAAGGAACTGGCGGCCGAAATGGGCCAGACGTCCGCCGGCGTCGATGAAGGACTGGACGGCCGAGATGCATATGGACGCGTTGCGGGTGAACGACGCGAAACCGGGCCGTGGGCTCAACGCGACTCGACTCGCGGGCCGTGGGGCTGAGTGACACCGCAAACGAGATCATTCGCCATTGACCACGCTTCGCTGCCGCCGTAGCCATGTCCTATGACGTCCAGCCGCCCGCCGCGCTATCCCCGCTCCGCTTCGCCCCGCCCAGGCGGATCAGGGCCTCCCAAAGGGCGCAGGCCGGCCAATGCAACGGCGGGAAAGCCGCAGCCGAGGCCGCCGGGTTTCGAGGCGCGTCAGGCCGCGGTGGAAACACTCTGGCGCGTCATGAAACGCGGTACGTTTTTCGAAGACGCGTTCGCGGAAGCATTCTCCAGGCCCGATAGGCAAAACGTAGAACCGCGCGATCGTGCATTCGCGCGCTTGCTCGTCGCGTCGGTCCTGCGCCGGCACGGGGAACTGGCGCACGTGGTCGGATCACACCTGAAAAAGCCGCTTCCCGAGCCCCAGGGCTGGGTTTGGCAGATCCTTCTCGCGGGCGCGGCGCAACTCCTCTTTCTCGATACGCCGCCCCACGCAGCGATCGGATTGGCCGTCGAGCAGTGCAAATCTGATCCTAACGCCCGCCGCTTCGATAAACTCGTCAACGCCGTCCTGCGCCGCATCGCCGATCGTGGCCGCGGCGCTCTGGAGGGTCTCGACCCGGTCGCACTGAATATCCCCGGTTGGCTTCTGCAAGGATGGGAGACAACATATGGTCATGAGCGCGCGCATCTCATCGCTGCCGCTTCTCTCGAAGAGCCGCCCCTCGATGTGACGGTTCGCGGAGATCCGGCGGAATGGGCGACGAAACTCCAAGGCGTGGCGCTGCCGACGGGAACGGTCCGGATCCTCCAGGCCGGCCGAGTGACGGACCTGCCGGGCTTCACCGAAGGCATGTGGTGGGTCCAGGACGCTGCCGCCGCACTGCCGGCCCGCCTGCTCCGCGCGCAAGCCGGTCAACGCGTAGCCGACCTGTGCGCGGCACCCGGCGGCAAGACGGCGGAACTCGTCGTGACTGGAGCCCATGTCACCGCTGTCGACGTGTCGGCTGCGCGCATGCGTCGCGTGAAGGAAAATTTGGACCGACTCGGACTGGAAGCCGATTGCGTGACCGCAGACGTACTGACCTGGCAAGCGGCCGCGCCGTTCGATGCCGTGCTGCTCGACGCACCCTGCTCAGCCACCGGCACCATTCGCCGCCACCCCGACATCCTGCACGTCCGCCAGTCGAAAGGTTTCGACAAGCTCGTCGATTTGCAGGCGCGGTTACTGCAGAAAGCCCCAAATTTCGT
>JBLMYE010000155.1:0-3715 GCA_050258115.1 Deltaproteobacteria bacterium
CAACGAAACCGGGGTGCGGAGGCTGCGATCAAGCACATCGACGCGTGCTATCGAACGCACGGTCTGGCGTCGGCCTATTCCGCCGCCTTCGAAGCCTGTATCGCGCAGGACTACATGGAGACGAAGCTGCTGACGCGGGTCTACGGGAGGCTTCCGCCCGAGCGCTTGCAGAAAATGGGTGCGCCGACCGCGGATCAACTGGCGCAGGCCATGGGGCGGCGCGTCGTCGCCGCCTTCAGTCAGTACAAGGTGAGCGCCGAGGATGCCGAGGCGTTCAGGGCCGAAGTCGACAAAGTGGGCATGCCGGTGTTTCTGAAAACCGTGTTTCCCAATGCGGCTGCCGAAATCGATGCGCTCGGCGAAAGGTTCCAGGATCGCGACACGGGCGGCGCAGAGAAGAACACAGACAAGAAAAAAGAGAAGAACTGAAGAGCCATGGCAAATCCCAATCCACAGAGCCATTACGTCGGCCCCGGCATTGTTCAAGAGGTGGTCTCACGCACGCTCTCGGTGATCGTGGACAACGAACCGGGCGTGCTCGCGCGCGTCATCGGGCTCTTCACGGCTCGCGGATACAACATCGACAGCCTGACCGTCACCGAGACGGAGCACGAGAAGCACGTCTCGCGCATCACCATCATGACGCGCGGGACGCCCGGGGTGATCGAGCAGATCAAGCATCAGCTTGAACGGCTGGTGCCGGTGCATCGCGTGCGCGATCTCACCAGCGAGGGGATCTCGCTCGAACGGGAACTGGCCCTCGTGAAGGTCGCCGGTAAAGGCGACAAGCGCATCGAAGCGCTGCGTATGGCGGAAATCTTCCGCGCTCAGGTCGTCGATACTTCGACCGAACATTTTGTGTTCGAGATAACGGGCAAGGCTTCGAAAATCGAGACGTTCATCGGGCTAATGCGCGAACTGGGTCTCGTCGAAGTGAGCAGAACGGGCGTCGCGGCCATCGGGCGGGGGGCGGCAGCCATGTGAGGCGGCATCGCAATCGCCGACCGGTGTGGCCTCGCCCTCGTCAGCCTTTCTTCTTATCAGCGAAGATATGAGCTGCGTCGTCAGCGCTCTTGGTGAAGGTCACGTTGTCGGTGTCCGGCAGGATGTCGCCGCTGCTGGCGGAACGGAAGCCCGGCTTGTCGTCTTTGATGGCGTACAGCGGGACGGCCGCGGCCTTGTCACTGAGGATGATCTGGAATGCCGACAGTCGCGCCCGGTAACTCTTTTCGCCGAGCCGGTCGCAGCGGTTCGCTCCTTCGGCTTTTTCACAGTCGGCCAGCCTCGTGTAGCGCGTCGCGGCCTTGTCGTGCTCCTTGATGGCGCCCTCGATGAGACCAAGGCACTTGTCGTAGTCCAACCCGGTGTTGTCGGCGCAATCAATGGCCGAGATGACGATGAACTTCTGGCCTTCGACCTTGACCACCTTGGATTCAGATTTCCCGCAGCCGGTCAGTGCCAGACAGGCAGCGAGGACGAGGAAGCGGCGATAGTCTGCAATATGCATCACGGGAGGACCCAACGGCTTTAAACGCAAACCGCATCTTAACGCCTGCGTGGTTGCAGTTCCGTTAACCGCGCGATAAGGGATGCTCCGGCATCGGCCGTCCGGCTGCGCTCCCCTGGCAAAGCTGGTCCGGTGCCTTCCCAAAGGCATTTGTCGCAGGCGGGTGGCGGTGAGAGGCGTTGCCGTGCCCGCGAGAGGACGTGTAACGTCGCGCCGCATTGACAAGGGGCACGCCAACGAAGCCCTGAACCGCATTCCACCGTCCGTGGCCGCCACGGCGTGGCATCCCAACATCGAAGCTGAAGAGAGAGACCATGCGCGTCTATTACGATCGTGATGCCGACCTGAACCTCATCAAGTCCAAGAGGGTCGCCATTGTAGGTTACGGCAGCCAGGGCCACGCGCATGCGCTCAATCTGAGGGACAGTGGCGTTAAGGACGTCGCGATCGCGCTTCGCAAAGGATCCGCCTCGGCGGCAAAGGCCGAAAAGGAAGGTCTCAAGGTCATGGAGGTCGCGGACGCCGCGAAGTGGGCCGATGTGATCATGATGCTGACGCCGGACGAACTCCAGGCCGACATCTACCGGGATCATCTGCACGCGAACATGAAGAAGGGCGCGGCGCTGATGTTCGCGCACGGGCTCAATGTGCATTTCAATCTCATCGAGCCGAGGGAAGATCTCGACGTTGGCATGGTGGCGCCCAAGGGGCCGGGGCACACGGTGCGCGGAGAATACCTGAAAGGCGGCGGCGTGCCGTGCCTCATCGCGGTTCACCAGGACAAGTCGGGCAACGCGCATGATCTGTTTCTGTCGTATGCGTCGGGCGTCGGCGGTGGCCGTTCCGGCGTGATCGAAACGACCTTTAAGGAAGAATGCGAGACGGACCTTTTCGGCGAGCAGGCTGTGCTCTGCGGCGGTCTGGTGGAACTGATCCGCGCCGGCTTCGAGACGCTGGTGGAGGCTGGATATGCACCGGAGATGGCGTACTTCGAATGCCTGCACGAGGTGAAGCTGATCGTCGATCTCATCTATGAAGGCGGCATCGCCAATATGAACTATTCCATCTCGAACACGGCCGAGTACGGCGAGTATCGGACCGGTCCGCGCATCATCACGCCCGAGACGAAGGCAGAGATGAAGCGTGTTCTGGAAGACATCCAGGCCGGCCGTTTCACGCGCGACTGGATTCTCGAGTGCAAGGCCGGACAGCCGAGCTTCAAGGCTACGCGCCGTATCAACGACGCGCATCAGATCGAAGAGGTGGGCGCCAAGTTGCGCGCCATGATGCCTTGGATCGCCAAGAACAAGCTCGTGGACAAGGGTCGTAACTGAGGCCGGTTCCTATCGACACCAAACAAGCCCGTGGGCCGTTAGATGGTCTGCGGGCTTTTTCTTTCTCGGGGCGCAGCCAGGCGGGCGCGCCCGTCACCGCGGCCGGTAGATGCGGTTGCCCAACACGATGATTGACGGCGTCGCCATGTCCCCCTGATATCCGAAAAGAAAGGCGCCGGGGTCTCGGCCGGGAACGGTGATGCGCGCAGTGCGTCCTGTGATCGTGTAGGTGCCACTCAAAACAGCGTCTTTGTCTTTGAGCAGCATGCTGCCGTCCGGGTAAAAGTCGATCACGTCGGGCAAGAGTTCTGCCCGTTCGCCACCGGCCGCCGTGAAGGTCCCGCTCAACAGAAGAGAAGCCGGAGCAGCGAGCGTTTTTGCGGAGGCAGCGACGGCCGTGCCCTGAGTGCCGTCGGCGAACGCCATGGCATAGGCTTCGCCGTCCCGCTGCCAACGGCCGGTGCCGGCGCTGCCGGGAGGGCGGGTCGAAGGGTCGAAGTCCGCAGGGGCGCGCGGTTCACTTTCGAAGACGCGGCCGTCCGTCAGTAGTAGCGCCGTTACGCTCACCGGTTCACCGGCTGCGGCCGGGGCGGCACCATCGAAAGCAAAGCGGATGTACTGGATGACGTTCTCGACCCGGTCGTCGGGACTTCCCGCGCTTGGAACCGCCGGGGGCCCGGTCGAGGCGTCGTCTTCGCCGATGCCTGCGCTTTGCCGGGCCAATTCCGGCCGCAGGTTCGCGTTGATGAGCACGCTGGCTCCGCGCCATTGCTCGATCAGCGTGCGACCGGTCCGCAGCATGACGTGGCCGTCCGGCATGGATGAGGGGACGGCGAGCAAGAGAAGCTGAAGCCATCCGCCGGGCAGGGCGTAA
>JBLMYE010000156.1:0-18066 GCA_050258115.1 Deltaproteobacteria bacterium
CGATCCATAACTTCCGTCAGGTCGCCGGCTTTGCCGTTCGCGCCGGCGCGTCTGTGCCGGCCTGGCTGGCGCGCCGCTTCGAGGGTCTCGACAACGATCCGGAGACGACCAAGATGGTCGCTGCCGCGGTTGCCACCGAGCAGGTCATGCAGCTCGTGGACGAGGGCATCAAGACCTTCCACTTCTACACGTTGAACCGCGCCGATCTTGTTTATGCGATCTGCCATTTGCTTGGCCTGCGTCCGTTGCACGCCGCGCCCTTGGAAGATCGCCGCATCATGATCGCCTAGCGCTGGTCTTCCCATACCGCGGCCCCGCGTGTCACACTCGAATGAAAGTACCGCCATGAAGCGTCTTGCAAGTTACGCCGCCCTCGAAAAAGCGGCGTCCGAGCGAATCCTGATCATCGACGGCGCCATGGGCACGATGATCCAGCGCCACAAGTTCCAGGAAGCCGACTATCGCGGCGCGCGATTCAAGGACTGGCCGCGCGACGTGAAGGGCAACAACGATCTCCTGGTGCTCACGCAGCCGCAGGTCATCCAGGAAATACACGAGCAGTATCTCGCGGCTGGCGCAGACATCATCGAGACGAACACGTTCAACGCGCAGGTGATCTCCATGGCCGATTACGGCATGGAGGCGCTGTCCTACGAAATCAACTATGCGGCTGCGAAGCTCGCTCGCGCGGCAGCCGACAAGTTCGACAAGCTGACGCCGGGCAAGCCGCGCTTCGTTGCGGGCGCGATCGGTCCGACGAACCGCACCGCGTCGATTTCCCCGCAGGTCAACGACCCGGGGTTCCGTAACGTCACGTTCGATGAACTGCGCGAGGCCTACTGCGAGCAGGTGCGCGGCCTGGTGAAGGGCGGTGCCGACATCATCCTCATCGAAACGATCTTTGACACTCTGAACGCCAAGGCAGCCGGCTATGCCACGCTCGACGTTTTCGACGAATTGGGAATCGAGCTTCCGATTATGCTGTCGGGAACGATCACCGATCGCTCCGGCCGAACGCTCTCGGGTCAGACCGCCGAGGCGTTCTACTATTCTTTGCGGCACCTGAAGCCGTTTTCCATCGGTCTCAACTGCGCGCTGGGCGCGGAACTGATGCGTCCCTACGTCGCCGAACTTGCACAGATCGCCGAGTGCCGTATCTCGGCTTATCCCAACGCCGGGTTGCCCAATGCCATGGGTGAGTACGACGAAACCCCCGACGACATGGCGTGCAAGACCGAGCCCTGGGCCCGCGACGGCCTGCTCAACATCATCGGCGGCTGCTGCGGTTCTACGCCCGATCACATCGCCCATATCGCCGAGCACGTGAAAGCCTACCCGCCGCGCACGATCCCCAAACGCGCCCCGAAAATGCGGCTCTCGGGTCTCGAGCCGTTCGTCGCCGGATGATCTGTGGGTTCGCCACCATGAAAAGAGCCCGTCTGCCAGCCGCCTCTCCCGATAACGGGCCCGACCGGAAAAAGGCCAAGCAAGAGAAGAATAAATGACCTCCGCAGCACAGTCCTTCATCAACGTCGGCGAACGCACCAACGTCACGGGTTCGGCGAAGTTTCGCAAGCTCATCGAGGCCGGCGATTATGCCGGTGCTCTCTCCGTCGCGCGCCAGCAGGTCGAGAACGGCGCGCAGATCCTCGATGTCAACATGGACGAGGGGCTGCTCGACTCCGAGAGGGCCATGACGACCTTCCTGAACATGATCGCCTCGGAGCCCGACATCTCGAAGGTTCCGATCATGATCGACAGCTCCAAGTGGAGCGTCATAGAAGCGGGCCTCAAGTGCGTCCAGGGCAAGCCGGTCGTCAACTCGATCTCGCTCAAGGAAGGCGAGGGACCGTTTCTGGAACAGGCGCGCAAGGTGCTGCGCTATGGCGCCGCCGTTGTCGTTATGGCCTTCGATGAACAGGGGCAGGCCGACACCATCGAACGTAAGGTGGCGATTTGCGAGCGGGCCTACGGACTTCTGACCGGCGTGGTCGGATTCCCCCCCGAAGACATCATCTTCGATCCGAACATCTTTGCCGTTGCGACCGGCATCGAGGAACACAACGGTTACGGCATCGCGTTCATTGAGGCTGCGCGGCAGATCAAGGAAAAGATGCCGCTCGTCCATATCTCGGGCGGCGTCTCAAACCTGTCCTTCTCGTTCCGCGGCAACGAACCCGTGCGCGAGGCGATGCACTCCGTGTTCCTCTATCACGCCATCAAGGCGGGGATGGACATGGGTATCGTCAATGCCGGTCAGCTCGCCGTCTATGACGACATCCCCGCCGAGCTGCGTGACCTGTGCGAGGACGTGATCCTCAACCGCCGCTCCGACGCCACAGACCGCCTTCTCGATGCGGCGCCCCGCTTCAAGGGAGACGGCGCAAAGCGGGTGGAGAAGGACTTGGCGTGGCGGGAAGCGTCCGTCGAAGAACGCCTGACGCACTCTCTCGTTCACGGCATTACCGATTTCATCGAAGCCGACACCGAGGAAGCGCGCCGGAAATTCGACAAGCCACTGCACGTGATCGAGGGGCCGCTGATGGCCGGGATGAACGTCGTCGGAGACCTGTTCGGCGCGGGCAAAATGTTCCTGCCGCAGGTGGTGAAGTCTGCACGCGTGATGAAGCAGGCCGTTGCCTATCTTCAGCCCTTTCTCGAAGCAGAAAAGCAGGCCTCCGGCCTCGAAGCCATGCCCGCCGCCGGCAAGGTGCTGATGGCGACCGTCAAGGGGGACGTCCACGACATCGGCAAGAATATCGTCGGCGTCGTTCTCCAGTGCAACAACTACGAAGTAATCGATCTGGGCGTGATGGTACCCGCCGCCCGGATTCTCGAAACAGCGAAGAAAGAGAAGGTCGACATCATCGGGTTGTCGGGGCTGATCACGCCTTCGCTCGACGAGATGTGCTTCGTCGCCGCCGAAATGGAACGCGAGGGGTTCGATATTCCGCTCCTCATCGGTGGCGCCACGACGAGCCGCGTACATACCGCCGTAAAGATCGCGCCGAACTACAACCGTGGGCAGGCCGTGTACGTTCTCGATGCCAGCCGGGCTGTCGGCGTGGTTTCCAACCTCTTGTCGGAAACGGAGAAGGAAAACTTCGTCGCCACAACGCGGGTTGAATATCAGAAGGTACGCGATGCCCATCTCGCCAGCGAAGCCCGGAAGAACCGCATCCCGCTTTCCGCGGCCCGCGCCAACGCCTTCAAGATCGACTGGAAGCTATACAATCCGCCGAAGCCTGCATTCATGGGCCCGCGCGCCTATTCCGCCTACGATCTCTCGGAACTGGTCCCCTATATTGATTGGACCCCGTTCTTCCAGACCTGGGAGCTTGCGGGCCGCTATCCGCAAATTCTCTCCGACAACAAGGTCGGCGCCGAGGCCAAGAAGCTCTTTGACGACGCACAGGCGATGCTGAAACGCATTGTCGCAGAAAAGTGGCTGACGGCCAACGCGGTGGTCGGCTTCTGGCCGGCCAACAGTTCAGGCGACGATATCGAACTCTACACGGGCGAGCCGCGCCACGCGAAGCTCGCCACGCTGCACACGCTGCGCCAGCAGATTGCCCGCGACCCCGCCCGCGATCGCGCGCATACTGCGCTGGCCGATTTCATTGCGCCGAAGGAGACGGGGCTCGCCGACTACATTGGCGGCTTCGCCGTTACCACCGGTATCGGCGAGGAGGAGGCGCTGAAGACTTACATCGCTGAGACGGACGACTATGGCCGCATCCTTCTGAAGGCGCTGGCCGACCGTCTCGCGGAAGCGTTCGCCGAACGCATGCACGAGCGGGTGCGCAAGGAACTGTGGGGCTACGCCAGGTCGGAAACGCTGACTGCCGATGAGTTGATCCTGGAGAAGTACCACGGCATTCGTCCCGCCCCCGGCTATCCCGCGCAGCCCGATCACACTGAAAAGGCGACGTTGTGGAAGATCATGGACGTTCCGAGGAACACCGGTATCAAGCTGACGGAGAGCTTTGCCATGTGGCCGGGCGCATCCGTTTCCGGTCTCTACTTCGCGCACCCCGAGAGCCACTACTTCGGCGTCGGCAAGGTGGAACGCGATCAGGTGGAAGATTATGCGAAGCGCAAAGGCTGGACAGTCGAGGAATGCGAGCGCTGGCTGGCGCCCGTTTTGAACTACGATGCGGCAGCCGCGCGTGCCAAAGTGGCGTGAGCCTTCCGGCACCCCCCGTCCGATGGCGTTGTTTTCCCGTCATGCCCCCCGTGCTAGCGTCCGTTCGTGCGGGGTGACTCGCAGGGGATTGGCCAGCGCGGGCGAATGGGGAACATAAAATGCTGGGTCGGTTGGTGCTTCTGCTCTTGCAGATCGCGGGAGGATATTTTCTCGGAAAGATCGCGATGGGGTACATTCCCGTCAGCGGTGACCTCGCCCTGTTCGTCTACGCCGTCGTGGTCTCGGTGATCATCTACCTGATCGGCGTCGTCGCGGCGCAGGTCATCAAGGATGTTTCGACGCCCTCCGCCCAGGCGTTGTCGTCGTCGCTCGTACTGGCACTCATCTTCGCCGCCATCTGGACCTTCGTCCCGCCGCTGGTGCCCGACATTCCCTGGAGCAAGGTGCCGGACCACTGGGCCGTCCTCATCGGCGCAGTGCTCGGCTATTTCGCCAAACGCTGATCGCTCGCCGCGACATGATAAAAGCGCAGGAAGGAGTCCCTTCCTGCGCTTTCCTCTATGGGATTTCCGATGATGCTCGCCCGGGCGTCCCAATTTTTCAAAAGTAGCCCAGGCAGATGGCCGCAATAAAGCCGAACGAAAGGCATGCGGCGATGACATTGAGCGGTATCGCGATACCCATATTGCCTCCCTAGACGTTCGCCGTCTGGCCAGAACGCGTGCCTGCACACGCTTGTTCCACGACCACCGTTTCTTTTTATTGAGCAGGCGGGGAAGCCTGCGTGGCATGGATTAGAGGAGGCAAATCCGCCGGGCGCAACCGAAAACGATTCCGCGCCGCGAAAGAACGCTGAGGCGTCCGGGTTCTGACTTGCGCATGATCAAGAGGGCGGGGGCAGGCGCCAGCGCAGGTGCGCTGCGTGGATCGTGCACGTCCCGGTCGAGTTCGGCCGATGGACAAAGGGCTTGCGGCACTTGCCGCAGGGCAGAGACCGGGCCCCTAGTGAAAACGCCTGCGGCAGCTTCGCCACGCAGTGCACCGCCGCATCGATTTCTGGGTAATGCGGGCCAACTGGCCTAGAGACGGCGCCTCATCAGGACTTCGGACGTCCCTGTGGCGACGAGATCGGCGATCTCTCCCGTCTTTTCGAAACCGTTGGCCGCATAGAAGCGCAGCGCGCCGGCGTTGAAGTTCGATGCGAGAACCCAGACGTTGTGCTCGCCGTGCCTCTTGGCCTCGTGCGCGAGCCACGCCAGAAACGCGCTCCCCAGTTTCCGCTTCTGGTAGGCAGGAATCACACCAAGGAACTGCACGTAGGGACCACGCAACCAGTTGAGACGCACCCCCGCAACCGCCGCGACCTCGCCACCGACCATGATGGCGTATCGCGGGGCACTCTTTTCCAGCGTGCCGAGATACCCGGAGATGGCCTCCGCCGTATAGCCGAGCCGTGCCCAGGGATCGATGCCGGCAAAGACCGGACCGAGCCGCTGCGGCTCGCCGGGCGGCAGCGCGCGCAACGAAACTTCTCCGCGGCCGCCTCCGAAGAGTTCGGTGTCGTAGCGTTCAACGGGAAGGGGCGGTGGGCTCATGCGTTGTCTCCGCGGGCTTGGCGTCCTTGGCCTTTTCACGCGCGCGCGGGACGAAGAACTGGTCGTACTTGTCCGTATCACCGGGGCGTGTGTCGTAGCACGTGGCGGAAATTTCTGGCGTTCCTTGGGCGAGAAGCTCGGTCACGGTGACGAATTCGAAGCCTTTGGCCTTCAACTGCGGAAGAGCAACTTTCAAAGCCTCGGCCGTATGGAACCCGCGACCGTTGGCATGGCCGATGATGATCGAGCCCGGTTTGGCCCTGAGCATGGCCGCGGCGATGGCCTCAGCCGATTGCGCCGGCACGGGGTCACCGGTCGAAAGATCCCATTGAATGGCGAGCAATCCCGCGTCGTTGACAGCATCGAGTGCGGTCTTGTTGCAGGCGCCGAAGGGAAACCGGAAGAGGCCGATCCGCGCCGGAATGCTCTCGAAGCCCTCGTCGCCGCGGACGCATTGCGCAAGTCCGAATGCAGCCCGCTCGTTCTCGTAGGCGCGCTGCGGCCCCTCGATCTCCTCTTTGAGAGCATTGCCCGAAAGAAGGCGAAGGTTGCGATGCGCTTCTGCGTGATTGGCCAGTTCGAACAGGGGATCGGCCATGATCTGGCGGGTGCGCTCCTGATGCGAGCGCATCCACTTTCCGCCGGCGAAGAACGTCGCCTTGGCGCTGTTCGCTCGCAGCGTATCGATGAGCGCGGCGTCATATCCGGCGACTTCACCGCTTAGTTCACACAGGTCGAACGTCAAGGCGATCAGCTTCTTGCCCGCCGGCAATTTCACGCGCCGGATCGCGCCACGCCATTCCAGCGGCACAGGCGCGTACGGGGCAAGTGTCATGGCAGCCGGAGCGGCGTCGAACGTCCGGACACCTTTCGTGATCTTCCTTTCTGCCGGAGTACCGGTGAGGAGGGCAGGGGACCAGCAGCGATCGCGCAGGGCGGAACGATCGGCGGCCTGCGCGCCGGTGGCCATCGATACCGCCAGGATGACGAGCGCGGCGCGGCCGATCATCTTCGTCATCGCCCCTTGAAATCCGGTTTGCGCTTTTCGGCGAACGCCTTGCGGCCCTCCGCATAGTCGGCGCTGTCGAAACACTGTTTCACCAAATGCTCGAGGCGCCCGATATCCGCCGTCTCAGGCTTCGCGGTCAACTCGTCGATAGCCGCCTTCGCGGCACGGATCGTCATGGGAGCATTGCCCGCGATCGTCTCGGCCAGCGTGCGTATTTCCGTGCCGAGCGCATCGGCGGGATGCACGCGGTTGACAAGGCCCATACTCAAAGCCTCGGCGGCATTGAACCGGCGACCCGTGAACAGCATCTCTTTGACCGACGCAGGGGGAGCCAGAGTGAGCAGCGTTCGGACCCACCTCGGGTGATAGCCGAGGCCAAGCTTGGCGGCGGGAATTGCGAAACTGGCGGCATCGTTCGCCATCCGCAGATCACAGCAGGCCGCGATGCCGAGCCCCCCGCCCAGGCAAAAGCCTTCGATCATGGCGATCGTCGGCTTGGCGGCGCCGAGCAGGGCCTCGAACGCCGCGTGATTGAGCGCGTCGTACGCCTTGACCGCATCTCCCGTCCGGGCGCTTTCGAACTCTGAAATGTCTGCTCCCGCCGAGAATGCCTTTCCACCCGCCCCTCTGAGAACGATGACGCGAACGGCGTCGTCGGCCTCAGCCTCAGCCAACAGGCGGGGTACGGCCGCCCACATGGCCGACGTCAGCGCGTTCAGCCGCGCCGGATTGTCGAGCACGAGGTGTGCGATCCCACCGTCCCGCTCAAGTCGAAGTTCGGGTGTCGTGTCGCCGGCCATGTCGCATCCTTCCTGCGGACTTGTCGCATGGCTTCTAGGCCTGGGCCCATCGGGAAACAACGCTGCGTCTGGTCGCGAGGCCTTCATCTCCCGTCGTGAATGAGCTACAACCTGACGGCCGACCGGGCATTAATTCCCTTTGTTCGTCCGGAGGTTTAGATTGACGCTGAGGCGTTGTCCGGATACCGGGTGCGGCCTCGCGTGCCGCGATCGCTGCGGCGCCGGAAGGCCCGAGTTCTGAGGACCCGTTCCATCATGTCCGCGCCACGTACCCAGAAAGCCGACGGCCCGCCAGCGCGCACGGGCGCGAGATCAAAGGTGCCGGGATCGGCACATGTATCCGCGGCCGATCCGGTGTGGAACCAGGTGTTGCAGGAAGCCGAAGCCGCCATGGCCGGCGAGCCGGCGCTGACGGGCTTCATTTTTGCGACCGTGGTCAACCACTCACGCCTTGAGGACGCCATCGCCCACCGGGTGGCCCAGCGTCTCGACCACGCGGACGTCGACGCCGGGCTTATTCTTCAGACGTTCAAGGATGTGCTCGACAGCCAGCCCGACCTGTCCCTGGCAATCCGGGCTGACCTGGCCGCCGTGCTCGATCGCGATCCGGCCTGCAATCGCTATCTGGAGCCCCTGCTTTACTTCAAAGGCTTTCACGCGCTCGTCACCTACCGCTTCGCCCATGAGCTATGGCGGCAGGGTCGGAGAGATTTCTCGCTCTACCTGCAGAGCCAGTCGTCGAAGATATTCGCGACCGACATTCACCCCGCCGCGCGCTTCGGGCGGGGCATCATGCTCGATCACGCGACGGGGTTCGTCGTCGGCGAAACGGCCGTCGTGGGCGATAACTGCTCGTTTTTGCACGCCGTGACGCTCGGCGGCAGCGGCAAGGCCACCGGCGACCGCCATCCCAAGATCGGCTCCGGCGTTCTGATCGGGGCGGGCGCCAAGGTCCTCGGCAACATCCATGTCGGCAATTGCGCGCTGATTGCGGCAGGCAGTGTGGTTTTGCAGGACGTGCCGCCGAACATGACGGTCGCAGGAGTGCCTGCACGCGTCGTCGGCCGTGTCGCCTGCGCCGAGCCTGCGCGCACGATGGATCAGATGCTGCTCCCGACCGATTACCACGGACCCGATGACTACGGCATGCTCTGAGAGCGCGCCGCTTGCACCACCTTTCCCCTTCGAGGCAACTGGAGACGTGACGTGAAGAAAGAAGAAATCGCGAAGGTGGAAGCCTATCTCCGGAAGACCTTCGGCACGAAGAATCTCACCGTACGGGCCCGGCCCAAGAAGGATGACAGCGCAGAGGTCTACATCGGCGACGATTTCGTTGCGGTGCTGTTCCGGGAGGAAGAGGACGGCGAGCTGTCCTACCAGTTTCAGATGGCCATTCTGGACGTTGATCTGGAAGGCGCGTGACCCTCACGCAGCTAAGGAGCGACCCGGTTGATCTACCGTCTTGCAGATGCGTGTGTCGTGACGCCCGGTGAAGGCCTGGCATGGGTGGCGCCGGGCGCCGTAGCCCTCGGAAAAGTGGAACTGTGCGAGGATGCGAGCGTGTGGTTCGGCGCGGTCCTGCGCGGCGACAACGAACTGATCCGCGTTGGAGCGCGCTCCAACGTGCAGGACGGCTGCGTTCTGCATACCGATCCCGGATTCCCGCTCAGCATCGGCGAGGACTGCACCATCGGTCACATGGTCATGCTGCACGGCTGCACGATCGGCAGCGGCAGTCTTGTCGGGATCGGGTCCATCGTTCTGAACGGAGCCGTCATTGGAGAGGGCTCGCTGGTCGGCGCCAACACGCTCATCACGGAAGGCAAGATTTTTCCACCCCGGTCCATGATCCTGGGATCACCCGGAAAACTCGTGCGCGAATTGTCGGTGGAAGAGAGCGAGCGTCTGAAGGCGAGCGCCGGTCGCTACGTCGCCAACTGGAAGCGGTACAGCGCCTCCCTCACTCCCCAAACATGAGCACTTGAGACGGGTCAGGAAGCCCGCCACGGCGAGTGCCGGATCTCCATCTATCTTGATGCATTTGAACGGATGACCTAGCGGCCGTCCTGCACGCCGGCCAGCGAACCCGGTGCGCTGCCGTCCTGCGGGTCGAGCGACACCCACACCTTGGGGTCGAGATAGGATTGTCGCATGACGAACTGGTAGCTCGATCGCGACCAGAGCCGGACGTCGTCACTCTTGTTGTCGAGAACGAAATCGCCCTGGCTGGTGCGCGCGGTCAGAACTGCGTGGCCTTCGCCCTTTTCGTCGCGCACGACGGTGAGCAGGAGCGAACTGGATGGCCAACCCCGTTCGATCAGGATTTTCTGCTTCAAGAGGGCATAGTCTTCGCAGTCGTCTCTCCTGCCGGGTAGCGTCCAGAATTCGCTGACGCCGTAGATCTCCGTGTCCGTAGCGGGTTCCACCGAACGGTTCACGAGGCGGTTCACTTCGTCGAGGTCGCTGAGGCTCTGAGGGGTCGCTTCGAAGCGTCCGCCGCTGCCGCGCTGCAGGCAGAACTGCGGGCTCTGCTCACAAAACCGCACAAAGCCGTACGGCGGTTGCGACGATCCGAAGACCCGCATGAACGCAGTCCGATCGGCAAAGGTTGCTTTCGCCACTGTCTGTGCCGAAGCGGGAGCGGCAAGAGCGGCGCCTAACGCAGCGCCAGCGACTATGACTGAAACGCACTTCATTCGAGAACCCCGTACTGAACGCTCAAACTTAGCGTAAATTCCTTTTTGTTCTCTGAACGCCGGGAACGGCAGCCGGTAAAACACTTCCGTCCATCCGCATTCCGTGTCCGATTTCCGCATGGTGGCGCATTCAGCTGAAATGCCGCCGTAAAGCCTCGGGCTCCTGGATGTCGACGAACTGAACACCGATGCCGTGATCGTGGTGGCGGACGACGCGCCCGCGCAGGCGGCCGAGCGTCAGACCGCTGCCGAAGGAAGGGCGTTTGTCTGTCTTCAGGGAGGCGCCGGAGATCGAAATATCGGCGATTTCGCAGTCGAATGTTTCGCCGCTGTCGAGCACAACCGTCTTCGTGCGCCCGGCGGCAGGGAACCGTTCGTGGCGCCGCTCCAGACCGCTCAGCGTGTCCCGGTTGACGAGCCAGGTGAGTTGCGCGGCGAGTTTTTCGCGCTTGTGGGCGGTGATCTTGAACTGCATGGCAAACCCGGCGTCGAACAGCCGGACGACAGTGCCTTCCAGTCCTCCGATGTGGTCAAAGTAGGCGACGATGCGCTCGCCTTCCTCCACCGTCACGGGCGCGCTGATCGCAGCGCCGCCTACGGATATGTCATTCAACTTGCAAGGATATTCGTGCCTGTTTGCGCGCATGAAGCGGCCGAGCAGCGTGAGATGCACGCGCTTGTGGCGGCGCTGATCCAATATCGGCTGAGGCTCGCCAAACGTAGGGTCCGTCGCGGCACGAAAAGCATTCGTCATGAGCGTTGCCCGATGGGGATGGTCCGGCAAGGACTGAGACCCGGCGACATCGTCCAAGCTCAGTCTGCGGAACTATGGCCCACGGACCGTTAACGAATGGCTAAAGCGGTAGCGATAACGGGACAGTCTAGCGGTCAGGGTTTGGCATCGGAGGCGACGCTGAGACCGCCTTCGAAGACGCGGAACTGCCGCCGGTCGGAGCGCACAATGCTCGCGTGGCGAATGCAGGTTTCGAAGGGAGCCTGCCTATCGAACGCCTGGGGCTCTCTGTGTCGCTCGCCTGCCGGCCAGATGATCTCGTGCGATAGGACCGTCAGGCCGGTGATCGGCTCGAAGCCGAGCCATGCTGGACTGTCCAAAGGCACGAAACTTCCAAGGAAACGGTCGGCGAAGGGTTGAATATGGAGGAGGGGGAGCAGCATCATTTCAGCTGTGACCGGCCTGCCGGACGCCGTCTCGGCGTGAACCAGCAGGAGCACGCAGCCGCCCTTGACTGAGACGGTGTTGAGCAGCGAGCCGAGCATCTGGTAGTCCGCCGGCGACCATTCATCGAGAAAGTTGTGGCCTCTAAATTCCCTTTTAAAGCGCGCGCAGACGCGTGTACCGGCCAGCCGGAACGGATATGTGCCGGCGTCCTCCCGCTGGAGAATGAACGTATCCGGAAGTGAATCCCCCATCCGGCCGGGTTCGAGTTCGAACCGCCGGGGCGCAATGCGATCGCCTCTCAGATCGTTCCAATACGTGAAGAGGGCGTCGGTCGCCGCATGTCTCATTCTAAACAACCTGCTATTGCGTTGCACCAGTTAGACCGTGCGCGGCACCGGCCGGAGCGAGCAACGCGACGTACACGCAGGTTCTTTCGCAGATTTCGTGCCAGGAGCGGTTTATGCCGGTGAGGGCGGCGCGTGTCGAAATAAGCCCGGGCGATGTGGCGCATCGCCCCGGCGCAGGTTTGTCAGTTGCTCGCCCTATGTCGCCCCGCCATCGTGGCCGCTGCCACTGCGCTCTAATCCAAAATCAAGCCAGGAGGGACGTTTGACACACTCCGGGGGCGACGGCCCCGCAGACGCCAGATCCTCGTTACCTGCTTACGGCGTCGAACGCGATAGCCCAGGGCGAGACCCGTCGGCGTCGCGGCCCGAGCCGATTTTCAACGTTCCGCCGATGGTCATGGCGCTTTTGGCGATCATGCTGGGCGTGATGGCCTGGCGGATGATCCTCAGCGAATACGCCGATACGGTCTTCATTCTCACCTTGGCACTCATTCCGGCACGGCTCGATGGTTACGCTGCCAACCTCCCGGGAGGTGACATTGCTTCCTACACGCAGTTCATAACGCATATGTTCGTTCACGGCGACGGCATGCACCTGGCTTTCAATGCCGCCTCGCTGCTCGCCTTCGGCGGTGCACTCGAAAAACGGATCGGTCCGTGGCGTTTGCTGCTCTTTTTCCTCGTCTGCGGCTTCGCAGGTGCAATGACCTTTCTCGTCCTCAATCCGGGACTGATGGCTCCGATGATCGGTGCGTCGGGTGCGATCTCCGGATTAATGGGCGGATTGATGCGCATGTTTTTCAGCGCCATGGCAATGCCCGGCGGCTTGCGACGGTTGAGTGAGGCGCCCGCAAGCGTGCCCCTGATGCCGCTTTCTGTTGCGCTGCGGGACCGGCGCTTGCAGATCGTGACAGCGTCGTTCGTGGCCATGAATATCGCCGCAATGGTGGGCTTTGGCGACATCAACGCGACGAACGCCATCGCCTGGGAGGCGCATATCGGCGGATATATCGCCGGATTATGCCTGTTCGGATTTTTCGATATTGCGCCGCGTCATTCACAATCCGGCGAATTCCCTATTGCTTGAGGCTTGAAACCCGCGAATTTTTAGATCACGATTTGGCCTAATTGATAAGTTGCCAGACGGGAGACGCTGTCATGAACGTTGCCACGATACTCAAGGCAAAGGGCCGCTCCGTCACCACCGCCCGGCCCGATCAGACGCTGCAGGACGTTGCAGGCAAACTCGCCGCCCGCAAGATCGGCGCGGTCGTCGTTGTCGGCGACAATGGCGCAGTCGATGGCATCATTTCCGAACGCGACGTGATCCGTGCCATCGCCGAGCGCGGCGTCGCGGCTCTCGATATGCCCATATCGCGTTTCATGACTCGCGATGTCGTGACCTGCAGCGAAACGAGCCTCGTCGATGAGACGATGGAAATGATGACGTCCGGCCGGTTCCGCCACCTGCCCGTCGTCGAAGATGGAGCGCTCGTCGGCATCATCTCGATCGGTGACGTGGTGAAGAATCACGTCGCAACCGTCGAAATGGAAGTCTCTGCCATGCGCAGCTACCTGGCGACCGGCTGACGGCTTGGCCGTCGCGGTTCTGCTTTTAGCGGATACCCTCGGAGAGAGGGGCCGGACATCAGCCGGCTCCTTTTGCGTTTCAGACGTGAGCCTGCATGCGGGTTTCCACATCGCGCCGGAGCTTCAGTTCGCGAGCGATGTCTTCGGCTTCGCGGCGCGCGGCCGCTTCACCGCGGGCGATGCAGTCTTCGGCCCTGTGGAAGTCGAAGAGCCCGATGCCCTGCAGGCGCGGACTGATCAGGGAGTCCGGCGGGTCGCCAGCCAGTCGCGACCGAGCGATCCGATCCTGCACGATGTTGAGTGCGTCGACCATGACGGTCGAAATTCCCGGCACGTTCTCGCCACGTCCAAAGAGTTGACGTGTGAGAAGCCACCGTGCTCCGACGCTCGATTTTTCGTTCAAAGGCGCGGCCTCACGCTCAGGGGCCTGCTCGTTCTGCACCTCTTCCACGATGGCATTGGCCGCGGCGGACCGGCTGGAGATGTCGTAATTGAGGTTCACGGCAATGACGTAGCGCGCGCCGAGCGCACGGCAGACGGAAACCGGAATGGGATTGACGAGCGCACCGTCGAACAGCCAGCGGCCATCGATCTTGACGGGTTTGAAGATGCCCGGAAGGGCATAGGAGGCGCGGATCGCATCGACGAGACGCCCCCGTGAGAGCCAGACCTCATGCCCAGAACCGATCTCGGTCGCGACCGCCGTGAACCGCCGGTCGAGATCTTCGATGCGCCGGTCGCTCAGATGCTTTTCTAGCCGCTCGCACAGCTTCTGCCCCGAGATCAGGCCGGTGCCGGCGAGATTGAAATCGAGATATCCGAAGACGCGGCGCTTGGTCAGACTGCGCGCGAACTCTTCCAGATCATCGAGCCGGCCGGCGAGATGACAGCCGCCGACGACAGCGCCGATGGATGTTCCCACCACGATGTCGGGCTTGATTCCCGCCGCAATCAGGGCCCGCAGGACACCGATGTGCGCCCAGCCTCGCGCTGCGCCGCCGCCAAGTGCCAATCCGATCTTCGCGCCTGCCATATGCGTGCTCCGACGTTCGCGGGAACTCGAAGGGGAAGCAATGCCCGCGCCGTGCACCGTCTCGACGGCACCCGCAGGATGCCAGGAGGAAATTAAAGACGCCCTAGAAGACTGGTAAAATGATTACTCACAAGCGTTATGAAACGGTTTCTGCTGCGAGACGAACGCGGTAACAGCGTGCGGGGTTCGATGCTGCGCCGCGAAACAAACCATCAGCGGCGCGAGAGGCGGGCGGGCTCAGGGCCACCCAGTTCGACGAACCGGTAGAAGCAGGATCTTTCGCCTGTGTGACAGGCGACCCCACCACCGCCGACCCGCACTTTCATCCAGATGGCGTCCTGGTCGCAATCGACTCGCATTTCCTCGACCACGAGCAGATTGCCGCTTTCCTCGCCTTTCTTCCAGAGCCTTGCGCGCGAACGGCTCCAGAAATGCGCGATGCCTGTTTCGATGGTGCGCCGCAGCGCCTCCGCGTTCATCCAAGCGAACATGAGAACTTCGCCCGACTGAGCATCCGTTGCGATGGCGGCAATGAGGCCATTGACGTCGAAGCGCGGCGTCAGCACATCGCTGGTTTCAATGGTCCCCGGCGGCCCCGGTTCAGGGAAGGGGGCAGGATTGCTGTCCGGCATTTCGGTCTCCGCGCGGCGCGGCTGGCACGGGCATATCAAGTCCGGGCAAGGTCGCCTATATATAGATCCCAGAACATAGGTACTGCACGGGTCCCCGCCGAGGCCCGTAAGGACGAGACATGGCCGAGCTTGACGATATCTACAACACAAAGATTCTCGAACTTGCCGCCTCGATTCCGCGCACGGCCCGCCTGGACAGCCCGGCAGGGCACGGAGAAGCGCATTCCAAGCTCTGCGGCTCGACCGTATCGGTGGACATCAAGCTCGATCCGACCGGCGAGGTGATCACGGATTTCGCTCAGAACGTGAAAGCCTGCCTCCTGGGCCAGGCTTCGGCGTCCATCGTCGGCCGCGAGATCGTCGGCACGAGCGTTGCCGAACTCTGTGAAGTCGCCGCTGCCATGCGCCGGATGTTGAAGGAGCATGGCCCCCCACCCTCCGGACGATGGTCGGACCTCGGCCTGCTCGAGCCGGTCCGCGATTATCGTCACCGCCACGCATCGACGCTGCTCGTCTTCGATGCCATCGAACGCGCCGTCGCCAATGCCCGTGGTGACGCCGCGCCGGAGCGGCGGGCGGTCTGACGCCGCGTCAGAACATTTACAGGACGTCCCCATGCCCGTGATCAAGGACCCGTCGAGCCTCCCCGCACGGCGAACGACGATTTATCCGCCGCCGTTCGATAAGGGATTCGAGAGGCGCGCCAAGCGCGCGCTGACGGATCTGCTCGGCCTCACCCAGTTCGGCATCAACCTGACGACGCTCGAACCCGGTGCGCAGTCCTCGCACCGACACTGGCATGCGAAGGAGGACGAGGCGATCGTCGTGCTCGAGGGGGTGCTCACGCTCATCACTGACGAGGGAGAGCGGGAACTCATGGCCGGCATGATCGCCGGTTTTCCCGCCGGAGTTCCGAATGGACATCACCTCGTCAACCGAAGTCGCCAACCGGCGACTTACGTCGAGATCGGCACTCGCGCATCCGAAGATGACGTCGTCTACTCCGATGTGGATCTGAAGGCGAAAAAGCGCGCCGGAGTATTCTCTTTCGCACGCAAAACCGGGGAGCCGCTGCCGTGAGCCTGTCGCGGACGCTGCTCAAGGCACCGGTCCACGTCTACCGGGCGACACTCCGGCCATGGATCGGCATGGAATGCCGACACGTCCCGAGCTGCTCGGAATATGCTCTCGAGGCGATCGACAGGAATGGCGCCTGGAAAGGTTTGTGGTTGATGCTATCGCGGCTGTCACGCTGCCATCCCTGGGGCAGTCACGGCTACGACCCGGTGCCCGATCTCTCCAGCGAACACCACCCTTTCACTCCTTGGCGTTACGGGCGCTGGCGGATCACACCTCAGAACCGGACCCCGTCCTGAACGGGAGCATCCGTTCACGCGGCGGCTGCGACGCTCTCAGGCGCCACCGGAACAACCGGCGCAGCGGGAAGGAGGGCCTCCGCAATCTTTTGCACCTCGGGCGGCGCATAGACCGTCTCGGTGCCGAGTTCCACGACGCTCGCGCAGAAATCGACGAGCGCGTCGAAGGCGCGCTGGGCGATGTACTCGAACGCTTTCATTTCCCAGACGGACTGGGCCTGGAGAAGCTGCCCTGCGAGGATCGTCTTGATCGTGATTTCCGGGCAGGCATCGCTCCGTAGCATGGCGCCGAGATGGGGAACGAGGGATGGAGACGGCTGCGGTGTGCCCGCCGGGAAGCCGTTGGCGTAGGCTGACCGCTTGAACAGGTTTTCGGTCAGAAAATTCTCTTCGAGTTTGGCCTTGAGCTGAGGATCGAGGACGGCCAGAACCTGGATGCAGGGTCTGTTGCGTCCCTGAATCGCAACCATTCCTTTACGAATGAGGAGTTTTGGCGCCTGCATAGATCACCCGTGGCAGCGATTCCGGCCCGCGGTCGGATTTGATGGTGAATGTAGGAAAAAGACCTGAATCATCGTCCCTCGAACTGCATAAAATTTTATGTACTGCCACAGCCCCACGTGCGATCGATGCGACGCGCAGAGAACGGCGCCGCACCGCCCCGTCCTCTCGCAATTCTAGGCTGAGCTTCGGGATGGGCGCCCTTTCGAGACCGGGCATCGCGAGGCTGCAGTATGGAAATCGATTATCTGATCGCCGCAGGCGTGTTCGTGGCGACCGCCGCCACCGATGCGGCTTACGTGATGTTCACATCCGCCGTCGTGGCCAAGCGTGCACTGGCGGCCGCCAACTGGAGCAGTGCCTGGTACATGCTCTCCTCTTTCGCCGTCATCAGCTACACCCACAACTACGTCTATGTGGCCTTCGCCATCGTCGGCTCCTGGGTCGGCGCCTATCTCACCTTGAAATTCTATCATCGCGAGCCGGCAAACCCGCCCGCACCACTGAGACCGCTGCCTTGAGGTCCAGGCCGGCCCCCGCTTGACACAGGCGCGCAACCGGCTCCATGAAGCCGGCGACATTCGTCTTACGCCGCACCCGTGGGCGGCGAGTGAGCAACAGGAGAGAACGATGACCGACGTCACTTTGACGTTCCCGGACGGCGCTCAGCGCAAGATTGCCAGGGGCACCACGGGTGCGGAGGTCGCCAGATCCATCTCTCCCTCGCTGGCCAAGCGCACGGTCGCCATGCAACTTGACGGCGCTCTGGCTGATCTTGCCGATCCGATCACTGCCGATGCCACGGTCAATTTTGTCTCGCGCACCGACGCCGCTGCGCTGGAACTCATCCGGCACGATGCTGCGCACGTCATGGCGGAAGCTGTTCAGTCGCTCTGGCCTGGTACGCAGGTGACGATCGGCCCCGTTATCGAGAACGGCTTCTACTACGACTTCGCGAAAGCCGAGCCGTTTCATCCCGACGATCTCGGCAAGATCGAAAAGAAGATGCACGAAATCATCGCCAAGAACGCGCCTTTCACCAAGGAAGTCTGGTCGCGGGACAAAGCCAAGGACACGTTCGCGGCCATGGGCGAGGGGTTCAAGGTCGAGCTGGTCGATGCCATCCCCGAAGATCAGGACGTGAAGATCTATAAGCAGGG
>JBLMYE010000157.1:0-3411 GCA_050258115.1 Deltaproteobacteria bacterium
CTCTATGCCTCCGAGAACGTCGGCCGCCTCCACATTGCCGAGGCCCTCTCTTATCGCGGAGAGGCGCTGCGCGAGCGCTCGGCCGCCTAAGTCGCACGACTCATCGCTGAGTGGCCTCCCCGGCACCGTGACGGATTTACTCGACCAGAGCCGGCCTCACCGCAGGCGGGCTATTGCGCGTCTTCCACAACGACAGCGCAATTCCCCCAAGCAGGATCGAGACAGTGATGCCGAGACTGATCGCCGGGTCGATCTTGCCAATGAACTGCTGCACGAAGATCTTGCTGCCCACGTAGACGAGAACCAGAGACAGCGCGTACTTCAGATAATGGAAGCGATGAACCATGGCCGCCAGCACGAAGTAGAGCGAGCGAAGGCCGAGGATCGCGAAGATGTTCGACGTGTAGACGATGAACGGGTCCTGCGTGATCGAGAAGATCGCGGGCACCGAGTCGACCGCGAAGATCAGGTCGGCGAATTCGATCAGGACGAGGGCCACGAACAACGGCGTCGCCCAGCGAACGAGTTTCCCCGATTTGCCATCTGGCTCGCTCACGAAGAACTTCTCACCGTGACTCTTGTCCGTTATCCGCATATGAGCGCGCATGTACCGCAGCACGGGGTTGTTCGCGATGTCAGGCTTCTCGTCAGCCATGATGAACATCTTGACGCCGGTGAAGACCAGGAAGGCCGAGAAGAAGTACAGGATCCAGTCGAACTGATGGATAAGGGCCGCGCCCAGCCCGATCATGATCGCGCGTAGAATGATCACGCCGAGAATGCCGTAAAAGAGGACGCGGTGCTGGTACTGCGGCGGAATGGCGAAGTAAGAAAAGATCATCGCCATGACGAAGACGTTGTCGAACGCCAGCGTTTGTTCGATCACCCATCCGGTCAGGTAAAGTTCCCACGCGATCCAGGCCCGCGCGCTGTCGCCAGCCGCATTGACGATATCGTCGTCGAGCGATGTCGCAAATCCGTTATAATAAAGCCACCAGACGACAGCCGAAAAAGCGACGCCAAGCGTCATGCAAGCGCCGGCGAGAAGCGTGCTCTCTTTAAGAGACGGTTCGTGCGCGGCGCCGTGGAGCAGACCGAGGTCGATGGCAAGGATGGCCAGCACGATCCCCAGAAACGCGACCCACACCCACACAGGCATACCCAAAAAGAGTGTGCCAAGAATCTCCAACACGGTGAACCACTCCAACCTGCCGCCCCACTCTGCGCAACGTGGGAGTGTGGTCGCTCGACTTCAAGTGCAAAACGCCGGGTTCGGCAGAACGTGTCGAGCATGCATCATGTGGTTACGAATGGTCTCCACATAACCGAAGGCCGGATAGGGCGCGCGCCACGATGGTCGGATTTTCCAGAAACCGCGCGAGGAAGGCGGCAGTTACACTTACGGATTTCCCATTCCGACTCTTTTAAGAAAAGCCCTAGGGCCACCAGAGCGGGTCTTCCCGTCGAGGCATGACCGGCCGGAGCGGAGGCGCCTGCGCGCGACGATCGCAGCCAGACTGGTCGAGGGCCCGGGTCAGCGGTCGATGGTGAACTTGTAAGTCAGACCGAGACCACCGAAGAACTGGTTCTCGCTCTCGACGATCGGGCTGTCGGCAGCGTCGCCGATGAGTCGAGAATACTGTCCGATCACCTTGAGGTTCCAACGGTCTGATAGAGGCACGTCGGCGTTAAGGCCGATGTACACGTCCTTGACACCGGAGTCGGCGTTATACTCGTCCAGCGAAGAGTTTAAAGCTTGAGTGGAATTCACGGAGAAGAACGCATCCATATAGTCGTCATCGGCCCATGTCGCGCCCACCTGGCCAATGAAGCGGATGCCGTACCATTCCGTGGCGGGGGCCTCCGCGCCGAAGCGCAGCAGCCCGCCCGTTTCGTCACCCGTCACCTGGTTGCTGTAGGAGATGAAGGGCTTGAACCAGCCGAACTGGTAAGCCGCGTACCCGCCAAGCACGATACCACCGTCGACGTCTCCAAGGCCGTTCAGCCGGTCCGCATCGTTTTCGTCGCGGTCGAAGCGCCAGCCGGTCAGCGGTCCGGCCTCGAACCCTCCGTAATTGATCACGCGGAAGCGAATATCCTCAGGTCCGCGAAACTGAATGAAGCCGAATGCGTTGTCTCCTGCGGGAGCAACAAGCGGCACGCCAAAAACCTCGTACTCGTTCGAGCCTTCGTACTTGGGCGTGACGAGAACCATCCCGCCAGCCTGTAGGTCGAGCGGCCCACTGCCGAAAAGGTCGGTCGCTCCGGCGGGCGACGACACCACCAGTCCGAATACGGCTGCGGCATGAACAAGACGCGGCTGGATGAATTTCATTTTCGTCGCAACTCTCATCGTGCGGTCGGCCGCAATTCGGCAGCCGACTCGACCCCACCTAGCTCTTTTTATTATCCGAAATGCTTGCCACTGGTTTACTTTTCGGCCGCCAGACCGGCCGCAGCCGGTGCAGTGTGACCTGCAAGTAACACTCCCGCCGCGGTCAGCCGCGATTTCGCTTGCCCAGCGTGCGCAGCCGCAGAGCGTTCAATTTAATGAAGCCCTGTGCATCCTTCTGGTCGTATGCGCCCCTGTCGTCTTCGAACGTGACGAGCGTCGGCGAGTAGAGTGACTTGTCGCTCTTGCGGCCCGTGACGATCACGTTACCCTTGTATAGGTCGAGCGTAACCTCCCCTTCGACATGCTCCTGCGACTTGTCGATCGCCGCCTGCAGCATCTCGCGCTCCGGCGAAAACCAGAAACCGTTATAAATCAGCTCCGCATAACGCGGCATCAGATCGTCCTTCAGATGAGCCGCCCCGCGGTCCAGCGTCAGGCTTTCGATGGCGCGATGAGCGGCCAGCAGGATGGTTCCGCCCGGCGTCTCGTAGACACCCCGCGATTTCATGCCGACGAACCTGTTTTCAACCAGATCGATGCGCCCGATTCCGTTGTCGCGGCCAAGATCGTTGAGCGCTTTCAGCAGGGTTGCCGGTGAAAGCGCCTGACCGTCGAGCGCGACGGCATCACCCTTCTTGAAACCGATCCGGATGGTCGTGACCTTGTCGGGCGCGGCCATCGGGGAAATGGTGCGCTGATAGACGATCTCCGGCGGCTTCGTGTCGGGATCCTCGAGCACTTTTCCTTCCGAGGACGAATGCAGCAGATTGGCGTCCACGGAGAAAGGCGCTTCTCCTTCCTTGTCTTTCGCGACTGGAATCTGGTGGGCGCGGGCAAACTCCAGAAGCTCGTCGCGGCCCTTGAACGACCACTCCCGCCAGGGAGCGATGATCTTGATGCCCGGCTCGAGCGCGTAATAGCCCAACTCGAACCGGACCTGATCGTTGCCCTTGCCGGTGGCGCCGTGGCAGACCGCATCCGCGCCCATCTTGCGGGCGATCTCGATCTGTTTCTTG